>JAEUKG010000206.1 GCA_016794325.1 Myxococcales bacterium
TGAGGGCGACGGCGGCGCCGAAGCTCGCCTGGGCGTTGAAGCACACGGGGCCGCCAGCCTAGCTCGAACGGTCGGCGGGCGACGCGCTAGACTCGCGCCGTGAAAGAGACCGCCGCCGCCGCCTTCGTCGCTCGCCGGAACAAGCTCGCCGAACACCTCGGGGCACAGCCCGCGCTTCTCGCGGCAGGACGACCTCGCGCGCGCAACTACGCCGCCAATCGCTACCCGTTCCGCGCGGAGAGCCATTTCCTCTACCTCGTGGGGCAGCCGCTCGCCGGGGCCACGCTCCTCGTGGACGGCGGGCGCAGCGTGCTGTTCCTCGAGCGCCCGGCCGACGACGACGCGCTCTGGCACGGCGAGGTCGAGAGCCCGGAGGCGATCCGCGCGGCGACCGGCGTCGACGAGGTGCGCTGGCTCGACGCGCTCTCCGCCGCCGTCGCGGGGAAGGCCGTCGCCACCCTGCCCCCGCAGGAGGATCAGACCGCCTCGTTCCTCGGTGAGGTGCTCGGCCGCACGATCGCGCCCCGCTCGGGCACGCGACTCGAGGGCGCCGACGCCCGCCTCGCCGACGCGATGATCGCGCTCCGTCTCCACCACGACGCGGCCGCGCTCGCGGAGATGCGCGACGCGGCGACCATCACCGAGCGCGCCCATCGCGCCGGCGCCCGCGCCCTGCGCCCCGGGGTGAAGGAGGCGGCGGTGAAGGCGGCGATCGAGGCCGAGATGACCGCCGTCGAGGGCACGCCCGCGTACGGCTCGATCGTCACCACCCACGGCGAGGTGCTGCACGCAGAGCACGCGCACCGCACCGTGCAGGAGGGTGACCTGCTGCTGGTCGACGCCGGCACCGAGAACCGCGCCGGCTGGGCGAGCGACGTCACCCGCGTGTACCCCGCGAGCCGCCGCTTCTCCGCGACCCAGCGCGCGATCTACGACCTCGTCCTCGCGGCCAACCGCCAGGGCATCGAGATGGTGCGCCCTGGTGTGCGCTACCGCGACATCCACCTCGCGGCCGCGCGCGTGATGCTGGAGGGGCTCGTGCACCTCGGCGTCTTCCGCGGCGCCGTCGACGGCCTCCTCGAGCGCGGCGCCGGCGCGGTGTTCTTCCCGCACGGGGTCGGGCACCTGCTCGGCCTCGACGTGCACGACATGGAAGACCTCGGCGACCGCGCGGGCTACGCGCCCGGTCGCGCCCGCTCGAAGCGCTTCGGCGACGCCTATCTGCGCCTCGACCGTGATCTCGCGCCCGGCATGTGCGTCACCATCGAGCCCGGGTTCTACCAGGTGCCGGCGATCCTCGGCGGCGAGGTCGCGGCGCCGTTCGCCAACGACCTCGACAACGGTCGGCTCGAGGCGTTCCGCGACGTGCGCGGCATCCGGCTCGAGGACGACGTCCTCTGCACCGACGGCGCGCCCGAGGTGCTCACCCGCGCGATCCCGATCGCGGCGGACGACGTGCTGCACTTCATGTCGTGATCTGGGCCCGAGGCGCCGAGCTCCGGTAGTCGAGGGCCATGCTGCGGCGCGTGACCCTCTCGATCCTGATCCCGCTGTGTGCCTGCGCTCGACACGAACCGTCGCCAGCAGCGCAGCCCTCGCCGGTTCCGACGCCCGTCGTCACGGTGGCGACGCCCGTCGAGGTCACGGCATCGCCGCAGATGGCCGTGGCCACCGCGCCGGCGCCCGAGCCTGCGGTCGCGGCGGCGAGCAAGCCCGCGGTAGAGCTCCGCAACATCGGCATGCACATCGGCGGCGGCCCCAACGACGA
>JAEUKG010000249.1 GCA_016794325.1 Myxococcales bacterium
CCCAACGTCGACGGCAAGCCCTTCGGCGCCGCCGCCGGCAAGCCCTACTGGCAGATGTTCAAGGGCGGCGAGGGCGGCTTCGCCAAGTCCTCCACCGAGTGGAGCGTCCCCGACGTCCTCTTCGCCCGCGTGAACGCGACCTACGGCCAGTGGCTCACCATGGATCTCGACGGCGACGGCAAGGTCGACCTCGTCCGCGCCGAGGATCCCAACGTCGACGGCAAGCCCTTCGGCGCCGCCGCCGGCAAGCCCTACTGGCAGATGTTCAAGGGCGGTGAGGGCGGCTTCGCCAAGGCCGCCACCGAGTGGAGCGTCCCCGACGTCCTCTTCAGCCGCGTCAACGCCACCTACGGACAGTGGCTCACCATGGATCTCGACCACGACGGCAAGGTCGATCTCGTCCGCGCCAACGACCCCGACAACGACGGCAAGGCGTTCGCCGGCCCGTCGTGGCAGCGGTTCGGCGCCGAGTAGCGCCCTTTCTTCTCCGTGGGCGCGAGCGGGTGGGCGACAATCGTCGCGATGCGGCTCGAGCGGCTCCTCGCGACCTTGACCGGCGACGAGCCGTTCCCGACCCGACTGCTCGCCTGCAACCTCGCCGACACCAAGCGCCGCAACGCGCACCTCGGCCACGCCGTCGTGGACGAGGACATCGCGCGCTTCGACGCGCTCCTCGGCGAGGCCGCGCGGCCCGGGTCACGCCTCGCGCGCGTCGGGGGCGACGCGTGGCTGGTGCTCGGCGACGAGGGCCCCGCGCTGGTCGATGCAATATGCACGCGATACGCCGAGACGCGCCCCTACCGCGCGGGGTGGCGCTGCCGCGCGAGGTCGGCGGGCGAGGACCGCGAGGCGTCCGAGGTCGTCACCACGTCCATCGCGCGCGCGGCGAGGTTCGTCAGCGCGCCGGTGCGGTCCCGCGAGGAGATCGGCGCGGTCGCCGAGCGCCTCGCGGAGGCGATCGGCGGCGCCCCGGTGGGCGAGCTCTGCGCGCTCGAGGGGCTCGCCGCTCCGGCCCCGCGGTGGTGTTGCGTCGCGCGCTACCCCGAGGTGGCCTTCTACTGCCCCTTCTGCCGCGGCTCGCGCTTCGAGTGGACCGACGGCGACAGCGGCGTCTACTCGGGAGACGGGCGCTGCGCGGCCTGCGGAGCCGAGGTCGCCTTCACCGACGCCGGCGGCGCGCTCCGCTGAGCGCTCGCCCCCGGGGCGACTCGCGGACCATCCCTTTGCGAACAGTCGTGCGGCGCGTGAGCTTTGCGTGAGCGCGGCGTGAGGCGCGCGCGGTCCCCAGGCGCCACGCGATCGCGAATCTGGCTCGTTTTCAAGGCGATCCGCGCGGCCGCGGACGGCGGCGCCGGCGGCCCGTCACCCGATCGGACGACGTGCCGGCGCGCGCGCGGGAGGGCAAAACGCGGCCCCATGAAGACCACGCGCTCTCTCTCCCTGCTCGCTCTCTCCCTCCCCTTCCTCCTCGCGGCCCCCGGCTGCGCCGCCCCGACCGAGCCCGACGCCGGCGAAGGCGCCGTCGAGTCGACGTCGCAAGCCATCATCGACCGCGACTACGAGGTCGCGACCGGCGACGCCGAGCTGTGGCACACGAGCCTCGGCTTCTGCTACCTCACCCGCGTCTCCGGCGAGTTCCTCCCCAAGTTCGACGAGTTCGTCGTCGCTCGCTACACGCGCCTGTACATCAACCCGTCGACGGGGCGCTGGCGCCTCTCGAGCACTGAGCAGGCGACCGCGCGCTGCTCGCTGTGGAGCGACTTCCGCGGCCTGGGCCCTTCGCGCATCACGTCCTACCCGAGCGGCTGGATGTTCGGCGGCGAGTCGAAGACGTACCTGCGTGGCTCGACATCGCTCTGCTTCCTCTCGGGCATGGCGGCGGTGAAGGGTCACGGCTTCGACGGCTACGACGCGATCGCGCAGGTCGACCGCGATCCGTCGGGCGCGTGGTGGGGCACCGCGCCAGGGAGCCTCTGGGCCGGCAACGGCTACAGCGGCCAGCAGTACCCGTTCGGCAACGCGATGTGCGTCGACACCGGCCGCGCGTTCAAATTCAAGAACGCGCCCGACGGATCGCGCACCTTCGCGTGGGAGCAGG
>JAEUKG010000830.1 GCA_016794325.1 Myxococcales bacterium
CAGCTCCGTGCGGCGGGCTTCGCGGACGTGGTCGTCGACAAGCCCGAGGCCCCGCCACCCCCCAAGCCGCCGGCCCCGGCCGCCCCACCGAAGGCGAAGAAATGAGCCCTGACGTCACCCTCGCCCCCGGCGCCGAAGACAACGGCTTCGCCTCGATGCTCTGCGACTTGCTCCGGCAGAACCTCGAGGCCAAGCCGCATAAAATGCGTGATTTCAACGAATTGCACGCGAGGGTGGCGCTCGTGGCCGACGACGCGGACGTGGCCTGCACGCTGGACTTCCAGCGCGGCCGGGTGACCGTGCACGGCGGCGTGTACGGGGTGCCCGACGTCACGATCCGCGGCCAATCCGAGGCGATCCTCTCCCTGAGCAACCTCCCGGTCACGACGCGCCTCGGCCTCCCCATCCCTCGGGATCCGGACGGGCGGGCCGTCCTCCGGGGGCTCGTGCAGGCCCTCGGCCGGCGGGAGCTCAGCCTTCACGGCGCCGTCTTCCGCCTCGGGGTGATGAGCCGCCTCGGGCGGGTCATGTCGGTGGACGGCTGACGTGTGCGCGCCGCTTGACGGAGGGCGGTTTCCCTCGTACTTTGCCGCGCCCTAGCAGGGAGACCTGCTGGCTGGCTCGATTTGCTCGCACGTTCAACAGGGTAAAGGAAGTTATGGCCGTTCATATTCGACTCTCGCGCGGTGGCACCAAGAAGAGGCCCTTCTACCGGGTGGTCGTCACGGATCATCGGAGCCCGCGTGGCGGTCGTTTCCTCGAGAACATCGGGACGTTCGACCCGCTCGCCAAGGGTGAGGTCCTCTCGCTCAAGGTCGACGCCGATCGCCTCGCCTACTGGACGAAGAACGGCGCGACCCCGTCCGAGACGCTCGCGCGGCTCCTCAAGCGCGCTGCGAAGGCCGCGCCCGCGGCGTGAAGACGACGATCGCCGCCGCCGCGCGTGGCGGTGGCGAACCTTGTCACGACGGCGGCCCAGCGCGCCGGTCGGAGGTCTGAACATGGCCCTGAAGGAGCTGATTCGTGCGATCGCCATCGAGCTCGTCGACCACCCCGACCAGGTGGAGGTCACGGAGATCGCGGGCGAGAACAACAGCCTCATCGAGCTTCGCGTCGCGAAGGAAGACATCGGCAAGGTGATCGGCAAAGAGGGCCGCACCGCCCAGTCGATGCGGACGATCCTCGCGGCGGTGTCGACCAAGCTCGGTCGCCGCGCTCACCTCGACATCGTCGACTGACAGCTCCCCATGAAGGGAAACGACGAGTGGGTCCCGGTCGCGGAGATCGCGCGTTCCCACGGCGTGCGGGGTGAGGTCCGGCTGCGCCTGTTCAACAAGGACAGCGACGTGCTGCTCGACGTCGACGAGGTGCTCGTGAGGCTGCCCGACGGCGAGGAGCACGAGGTCTCGGTGGACGCCGCGAGGCCGGCCGACGGCGCGGTGTTGATGAAGCTCTTCTCGGTCGACGACCGGGATCGCGCCGACGAGCTGCGGGGCAGCACGCTGTGCGTGAAGCGCGGCGATTTCCGCCCGCTCGCGCCGGGCGAGTTCTACGTGTGCGACATCGAGGGCGCCCCGGTGACGCTCGCGGGCGAGGCCGTCGGCGTCGTGCGCGACGTGCGGAGCTACCCGAGCCTCGACGTGCTCGTCGTGGAGGCGCCCGCGGGGGCCGGGACCTGGGAGATCCCGCTCACCGACGCCTACGTCGACGCGCTCGACGTCGCGGCCGGCAAGGTGCAGGTGAAGACCCTCGAAGGGCTCGAGCTCGACAAGCCCCCGGCGCCGAAGGCCAAGCCGGAGAGGTCCGCGGGCGCGCGGCCCCCTCCCGCGAAGCCCGCGGCGAAGCCGGCCCCGAAGGCCGCGGGGAGGCCGCCGGCCAAGGCGCCCCCCGCCCGGCCCGGCAAGACGCGCCGCCCGTGATGCGCGTCGACCTCGTCACGCTCTTCCCCGAGCTGTTCGACGCGTTCCTGACGACGAGCTTCGTCGGCAAGGCGTGCCGCGACGGCATCCTCGACGTCCGTCGCCGCTCGCCGCGTGAGTTCGGCCTCGGCAAGCACCGCAGCGTCGACGACACGCCCTACGGCGGAGGCAGCGGCATGGTCATGCGCGTCGACGTCCTCGTCGCGTGCTTCGAGTCGCTCGACGCGGACGCGCCGGGAGGCGTGCGCGCGCGGCGCGTGCTCCTCACGCCGCAGGGCGTCCCGTTCGACCAGCGAGCGGCGGTCCGCCTCTCCCGCGAGCCGGCGCTCATGCTCGTGTGCGGCCGCTACGAGGGCTTCGACGAGCGCGTGCGCGGCCACGTCGACGAGGAGATCTCCCTCGGGGACTTCGTGATGACCGGCGGCGAGGTCGCGGCGATGGCGATCGTCGAGGCGACGGCCCGGCTCCTTCCGGGGGTGCTCGGCAACGCCGACTCGCTCACCTTCGAGTCGCACGGCGACGAGGGGCTCCTCGAGTACCCCCAATACACGAGGCCTGCCGAGTTCCGCGGTCAGGGCGTCCCCGACGTCCTCAAGAACGGCAACCACGCCGAAATCGAGAGCTACCGCCGCCGCGAAGCGGAGCTGCGCACGGCGGCGCGTCGCCCCGATCTCACCGCGCGGAGCAGGGGGCCGCGGTGAGGCGCGTCGCCGTCGCGCTCGTCCACCACCCGGTCCTCGATCGGGAGGGCGCGGTCGTCACGAGCGCCGTCACGAACCTCGACGTCCACGACATCTCCCGCACCTGCCGTACGTTCGGCGTCAGCGACTACTTCGTCGTCCACCCCATCGAGGCCCAGCGCGGGCTCGTCGATCGCATCGTCACCCACTGGCGCGAGGGCTCGAGCGCCGCCCGGATCCCCGATCGCAGCGAGGCGCTGTCGGTCGTGCGCACCGTGGGCTCGCTCGAGTCTGCGATAGGCGCGCTCGGCGGGCGCGCGGCGGTCGAGATCTGGACCACGAGCGCCCGCGCCGGCTCCGATCGCCTCCCGCTCGACGCCGCTCGGGCCGCGCTCCGCGAGCCGGGGAAGGCGGTGCTCGTGGTGCTCGGGACGTCGTGGGGGCTCGCGCCCTCCGTCATCGCCGGCTGCGACCGCGTCCTCGCCCCCGTGCTCGGGGCGCCCGCGGCGGGGGGCTTCAACCACCTCTCGGTGCGCTCGGCGTGCGCGATCCTCCTGGATCGCCTCCTCGGCCCCTGAACTCTCGGCGCGTCCGACCGTACTTCTTCTCGACCAGGAGAGGAGGTGTGCATCATGCAGTACAGCGACGCGATCATCATCTTCGGCGCACCCGAGACGGCGCACGAGGTGGGGCAGAAGATCCTCCGTCACCTCGAAGAGGAAGCCGACGCGCGCATCGGGCACGACGACGCGCACGTGGGCTCCGAGATGAACCGAGGCGCTCGCAAGCCTCGGCAGTCCGATCCGCACTACTGAAGCGCCTCTCCGCCGGGCGCGCGAGCAGCCGCGTCGCTCAGCGCTCGACGATCGGCGGCGTGACCTCCAGGCCGCCGGGGTTCCCCGGCTTGGCCCGGACCATCACCACCCGCGCGGCGCGGTCGGCGGTCGCGTGCCCGAACGTCGCGACCTTCGGCTGAAGCCCCACGTCCGACAGCTCACGCTGCAGACGCACGAGCTCGCGCGCGGGGTAGACGAAGCACGCGGCGCCGCGGCGCCCGAGCACGCGCGCCGCGGCGCGG
>JAEUKG010000369.1 GCA_016794325.1 Myxococcales bacterium
CACCTTGGCGGGGAGCCGGTAGCCTGGCGCCTCGGCCACCATCTGCTCCCACGACGCGCGCGGGACCGGCTCGTCGTTGGGCCAGGCGGCGGCGGTGCAGGTGCCCCGCTCGGCGAGCAAGGCGCCGGGCTCCCACGAGCCCATCGTGCCCTCGCCGCCCTCGAAGGCCCACCCGTAGTCGCCGTTCTCCCCTTGGCGCCGCTGGAACTGGAGCATCGCGAAGCTGCACGACAGCTCGGGGGTGGGAGCGCCGAGCATGCGGTAGAGGAGCTCGATGGAGTGGACCCACGCGAACGCGGCGCAGCGCGACGTCGGGCCCTGATCGCCGACGGTCGAGCAATACGGGCGGAGGTCCACCGTGTCGCGCACGTCGACCGCGGCGAGCTCCGGCGGCAGCGGCCGGGGGGTGAAGGGCTCGGAGGTGCCGCCGCGCCGGGGCACGGTGACGTCGACCTCGCTCCAGTCGACGTAGGGGAGCGCGGCGCGGAGCGCGAGGAGGGCGGCGGTGGTGATGAAGCCGCGGGGCACGATGCGCCCGTCGTGGACCATGAACGCGAGGCCGTCGGCCTGCCCGGGCGCGACCCGGTCGACGTACGAGGCGTAGGCCCCGGCGTCGGGGGCGACGTAGTAGCCCTCGTCGGCCCAGCGGTCGACCGCGTGCTCGCCGAAGTGCTCGTGCTGGCCGAAGAGGGCGCCCGCGGCCTCCGCGTAGTCGCCCTCCGACCAGTCGCCGGCGTCGTCCTCGAAGTCGTCGCTAGACGCATCGGGATAGTCTTCCGCGCTCCCGAAGATGGCGTCGTCGGTGGCGGGCCCGCTCGGTGGGGGAGGCTCGTCGCCGTCGCCGCCCTGGTCGTCGCCGCCGTCGCCGCCGCCCTGGTCGTCGCCGCCGCCCTGGTCGTCGCCGCCGCCGTCGCCGAAGTCGTCTCCCTCGGCCTCGCCGTCGCCGAAGTCGCCGCCGTCGCCCCGGTCGTCGCCGAAGTCGCCGCCGTCGCCGTCGCCCTCGCCGAAGTCGCCTTCACCGTCGCCGAGGTCGTCGTCGTCGCCCCCGAAGCCGTCGTCGTCGCCGAAATCGCTCATCCGGCTCCCAGGCTACACCAAACGCGCGCCCGCTCTTGGTCGGTTGGCGGGAACGGCCCTCCTCCCTCGCGCTATGGGAGGCGCCATGCGCGCCCGCCTCGGCCTCCTCGCCCTCGCATCCTCGATCGCGCTCGCGTGCACCGCCGCCGATCGGAGCTCGCCGCCCGCTCCTCCCACAAACGCCAGCCCGGACGGCGGCGCGCCGTCGCCCGACGCGAGCGCGCCCGCGACCGAGCTCCGCGTCACCGTCTCCGGCGAGGCGTTCGCGCGGACGGGCTTCGACTTCGTCCCCGGGGTCTCGCTCGCGTACGGCGACGTCCCCGCGTTCGTCGACGGGTGGGCGATCCGGTTCGAGCACGTGATCGTCACCGTCGCCGGCGTGCGCCTCTCCGCCGAGCCCGACCGGGATCCGTCGGATCCGACGCGCACCGGCGCGCTCGTCGCCGAGGACAGCGGCGCCTACGCCGTCGACGTGGTGAAGGGCGGCGACGTCCCCGGCAAGTCCGGCTCGCCCGACGAGCGCGCGGTGGTCGTCACCACGCTCCACCCGCCGCCGACGCAGGCGCGAGGCGAGCGATACGCCTTCGGCTTCGACCTCGTCCCCGCGTCGGCCTCGGCCAAGCGCGTGAACCTCGACGCCGAGGCGGCCGCGCTCTACGACGCGGCGGTCGCGACGG
>JAEUKG010000419.1 GCA_016794325.1 Myxococcales bacterium
CTGGCTACGCATCTGACCCGTTGCGAGGCTCCTCGCAGGCCTGCGCCAGCCGGATGAGCATCGCGACGATGCGGACGACCATCTGCTTGCCGCCCTCGTGCTGCGCGGCGTCCAGCAGCTGCAGGCGCAGGCACGCATCGATCAGAGCCGCGGACTCCGTGGCCGAACCTCGTGCCGTCAGGTAGTAGCGGCGCTTGTCCCCTTTCGAGACCTTGCCCGCCCCCTCCGCGATGTTGAGCACGACGGACATCGACGCCCGCGTGAACTGGTCGGCAAGGTGGCTGCGCCCGCGCGGAAGTCCCTCGATCACGTTGTTCGCGAAGACCAGGAAATCCAGCGCGAGGTGGTACACATCCAGTCGTTCGTGGTCGAGCGCCTGCATCACTCCCCATCGGCCGCTTTGCGCACCCTGTTGCCTCCCTCGGGCACGGGCACGGGCACGGGCACGGGCACGGGCGAGAGGAGAGCCGGCGTTCAGGGACACGCCCCCGCGGCCCGCGGCGGGTGCTACGCTCGAGATCGATGCGGCCGCTCACCCACGGGACGTTCGCGCTGCTGGGGATGGCCGGCGCCTGCGGAACCGTCCCCGAGGTGGTGTTCAACGAGGTGGACGCGTCGGTCTCCGACGCCTCGTCGTCCTCGTCCTCGGGCGGAGCCGACGCCGCGGCCGACGCGGGCAAGGACGCGAAGTCGTCGTCGTCATCGTCGTCGTCGTCGTCGTCGTCGTCCGGCGCCATCGGCCTCTGCGACGGCGGCGAGCCGGCGTGTTGCGCGGGCCACACGTGCGTCGGCTGCGACACGAACGACTGCAACACCTGCAAGACCGAGGGCTGCAAGGCGAGCGAGGTCTGCTGTCCGGGCAAGGGCGCGGGCAAGGTGGACTGCTCGCCCACCGTCACCTGCAAGTAGACCGCTGCCGGCGGCGCGCGCGGTTTTTTTTCGCCGCGCCGCGCCGCCGTGGCGCTACGGTCGCTGCTCGCGCCGGGGCCCGTCGCATGCTGGATGCGCCGCGCCGCCCGGCCACCGTACAGGAGACGCCATGGGAAACCCGTTCGTTCACATCGAGCTCAGCACCGGCGACGTCGCGAAGGCCTCGAAGTTCTACAAGTCGCTCTTCCAGTGGAAGTACACCCAGCAGATGGGCGGGGAGTACACCATGGTGGACGTCGGCACGGGGACGGGCGGCGGGATGATGAAGTCGCCGCCGGGGGCGCCCACCATGTGGCTGCCCTACGTCGAGGTCGACGACGTGAAGGCGACCATCGCGAAGGCGAAGAAGCTCGGCGCCAACGTCGTGGTCGAGTTCATGCCGATCGGCGAGATGGGCGCGATCGGCGTCTTCATCGACCCGACCGGCGCCGCGCTCGGCGTCTGGGCTCCCACCAAGAAGGCGGCGCCGGCGAAGAAGGCGGCGGCCAAGAAGGCGGCGCCGGCGAAGAAGGCAGCGGCCAAGAAGGCCGCCAAGCCCGCGAAGAAGAAGTCCGGCAAGAAGGGCTGAGACGTCCAGAATCCCGTGCCCCTGTCCGTGCCCGTGCCGTGCCCCTGCCCGAGCTCGATCCGAGACGCGAGGTGCGCTCGCCGGCGCACGGGCACGCACGGCCACGCACGGGAACGGACGGGTCCCACCCGCGCGCTCGCGACTCCGTCGCGCCTGACGATCAGTGGAGCGTGAGGTCGAACGCCTGGCCGTCGCGGGCGTCGTCGGCGTGGACCTCGAGATCGGCCTCGGCCTGTGTCCCGTTGGGGATAGGCGCGCGCACCCGCATCGAGACGCGCTCGGCGTCGGCCATCCACGGGAGCATGCACAGGCCCTGCGCGTCTTTGGCGCGGTAGGCGCGCCGCGCTCCGGACGGGTACCACACCGCGTCGACGACGACCTCGCGCGGCGTCTTCCCCCCCGCGCGGGCGCGCACGAGGACGGGGGGGATGGGGGCGCGCTGGCGGACGAAGAGGGCACGGAGCCACGCGATCATGCGCATTTCGTTGTCCCCTGCCGCCCTTCCATTCAACGCATCGGGCGGATGGCGGGCTTCCGCCAGCCGCGCTGCCGCCGCTTCTCGTCGGCGAAGAGCTGCTCGAGCAACTGCGCGATTCGGCTCGGGATTGCGCGCGAGTCGCGGGTCGCCACGAACCCGCCGAGGTCGGCGAGCAGCGCCCGCGCGTTCGGGTATCGGTTGTCGCGGTTGCGCTCCAGGGCCTTGCGCACGACGCTCCAGAGCTCGCCCGGGGTGTCGGGGGCGCTGGCGCGCACGTCGGGGATCGGGCCGAACTGCACCGCGTTCACGGTGTCGGCGTCGGTGTCGCGCTTGAAGAGGCGCTTCGACGTCAAGGTCTCCCACATGGTGGTGCCGAGCGCGAAGAGGTCGCTCCGCTGGTCGAAGGGGAGCTGCATGATCTGCTCGGGGGCGATGTAGGGGAGCTTGCCGACGACCATGCCCGGGCTCGTCTGCTCGCGCGCGTCGGTGGACTTCGCGAGCCCGAAGTCGAAGAGCTTCACCTCGCCGTCGAAGGTGAGGAAGATGTTCGACGGGTTGACGTCGCGGTGGATGAGCGCGAGCGGGGCGCCGGTGCCGTCGTCGAGCTCGTGCGCGAACGCGAGCGCCTCGGCGACCTTGGCGGCGACGTGGGCGACGATGTCGGCGTGGACGCGCAGGCCGCGGGCGGCGCACGCGTCGGTGACGGCGGCGAGGTTCATCCCCGTCATGAGCTCCATGACGATGAACTGGCGCCCGTCGGCCTCGCCGACCTCGAGGGTGCGGACGATGTTCGGGTGCACGAGCCGCGGCAGGAGGCGCGCCTCGTCGCCGAAGCGGTTGGCGATGCGCCCGTCGGCCTCGAGCTCGTTCTTGACGATCTTGAGCGCGACCGGCGGGTGCGACGCCTCGTCGCGGTTGCGCCCGAGGTAGATGGTCGAGAGCCCGCCCCCGGCGATCTTGGCCACGACCTCCCAACGCCCCAGCGCGGACGGGCGCGACGGCGCCATCGAGGGGCGCAGCGAAGGCGGTGGTCCGTCCTTGGGGAGGGACATGTTTGTAGAATACCGCAATGGGGGCGCCGCGCGCTCGTTTCCCGGTGCGGCGGGCGTCAGTTCTTGCGGAAACGCAGGGGAAACGTGAGCGTGCGCGCCGCCCCCGCGGGGTAGCTCCAGGTGCGCACCTGGCCCTCGACGCACTGGGCGAGCTTGGGGTCGCTGGCGCTCGCGCTCGCGGAGGTGACCGCTCCGGACGCGTCCACCGAGGCCCGGACGGTCACCATCGTCGTCGTCTTGTCCGACGTCTCCCAGCACGCGGCGCGCACGGGCCCGTAGTAGCGGCGCGCGACCTGGAACGCGATCGTCGCGTCGTCCTCGGCGGCGGCGCTCGCGGGGGCGGCGGGCTTGGCGGTGGCGCCGTCGGAGGTGCGCGCGGCGACGGGGCGCGGCGCGGCGCTGCTCCGGGCGGTGGGCGCCGTCGAGGCGACGGAGGTGGCCGACGCGCTCGCGGTCGCGGGGGCCGACGCGTCGAGGGCGAAGAACGTGATCGCGTCGTCGTCGACCGCGGCGTCGGGGCGCGCGGCGGCCGCGGTCGGCTCCGCGATCCCCGCGCTCGACGCGCTCGGAGCGATCGGCGCGAGGCCGCTCGCCGCCGGCGGTGGCGCGCTCGCCGCCGGCGCGGCGCCGCTGCGGATCTTGAGCGCCCCGAGCGCGATGACGGGGACGGCCGCGATCAAGACGACCGCGGCGACCCAGCGCGAGCGGCCCTCGGGCCTCGCCTCGGGGGCGTTCGCGCGGGCGGGCGCGGCCGGGCTCGCGGGGGCGGCCGCCGGCGCGGGCGGGGCCGGGGCCGCCGGGGTCTCGCGCGATCCGGATATCTCTTGAGGGATAGGAGGGGGCGTCCGGCTCTCGGTCCGCGCGGCGGAGAGCGGCGGCGGCGCCGGCCGCTTCGGCGCGGGGCCGCTCGCGGGTGGCTCGGGCTCGTCGTCGAGGTCGAAGACGAGCGTCGGGCTCGAGCGCTCGAACGAGAAGGCTCGCGGGCTCGCGGGCGGGGGCGCGGAGGGGATGAGCTCGCCCTCGTCGACGGTGGCCGGCTCGTCGTCGACGGTGTCCGGAGGGGCCGAGGCGGGCGCCGCGGAGGTGGGCGCGGGCGCGCCTTCGGCCTCCGGCTCACCCGAGAGCGCGCGGGCGACCTCGGCGGCCGACGCGACGCGGTCGAGCGGGACCTTGGCGAGGCAGCGGCGGACGATGGGCTCGAGCTTGGCGAGGTCTCCGCGATCGAGGCCGCGCAGGCGGGGCGCGTCGTGCAGGACCTTGGCGTGGATCTCGGTGGGGGTCTCGCCCGAGAACGGCAGCTCGCCGGTGGCGAGCTCGTAGATGACGACGCCCAGCGACCACACGTCGGCGCGCGCGTCGGGCGCCGACGCGCTCTTCAGCCGCTCGGGCGCGAGGTACTCGGTCGCGGCGGAGGTGCCCTCCTCGGAGGCGCCGAAGCCGGACACCTTGAGGGTCGGCGGCCGCCCCGGCACCCGCGCGAGGAGGAGCTTGTCGGGCGTGAGCGCGCGGTGGAAGACCGACAGCGCGTGGGCCTCGGCGAGCGCGCTGCAGATCTGCGCGCCGTAGAGCTGCACCTCGGCCGGCTGGAGCTTCACCTTGCGGCGCAGGACGGACCGGAGGTCCTCGCCCTCGAAGTGATCCATCACCAGGTACGGCGTGCCGTCGGGCAGCGAGCCGACGTCGCGCACCCGGACGATGTGCTCGCCGGTGAGCCGGGTGGCGGCGCGCGCCTCGCGGGCGAAGCGCACCCGGGCCTCGCTCGCGCCGCGCCGCTGCGGCATGGGCGCCCGGAGGGCGACGAGCTCGCCGGTCGGCTCGTGGCGGGCGGTCACCACGACGGTCTCGCCGCGCGACAGCTCGCCCACGACCCGGTACTCGTCCACGAGCATCCCGGGCCGGAGAGGAGCGTTGTCGTCGTCCCCCGGCGTGGTCACGTGTCGATGGTAGCCCGAAACGGCCCCCCCGAGAACGCGGAGCCGCGAAATGCCCGAGCCGCGCTATGGTGGTTCGGTGCTCGGCGTGCGCGCGCTCCTCCGCACCGGCTACGACCGGCGAAGCTTGGACGGGCTGGTCGTTCTCTCGACCATGTACGTGATCGTCCTACGCACGTGGCGCGATCTCTTCGACCTTTCGACGCCGGATCCCTTGTTTCTCGGCATCTGGATCGGCATGACGGCGATCTTGTGCTTCCGGATCGACGCCGCGCGCGACGTCCCGCGGGCGATCGTCGGCCTGGGCGGCGGCCTCGCGATCGAGGCGTGGGGCACGGTGACGGAGCTGTGGACGTATTCGACCCACGAGCGCCCGCCGCTCTGGATCATCCCCGCGTGGCCGGTCGCGACGCTCGCGATCGACCGCCTCGCGGCGGTGGCCGACGTGCTCCTCCCGCGCGCCGCCGATCGCCTCGCGCGCCCGGCGCTCGCGGCGTTCGTGGCGTGGATGGTGTGGTTCGCGCGGCCGTCGTGGGGCTCGCCGGCGACGTGGCTCGCGGCGCTCGGCATGGTGCTCGTCGTGGCGACGGTGAAGCGGCCGCGCCAGGACGTCGCGCTCTTCGTCTCGGGCGCGGCCCTCGGCGTGTTCCTCGAGTACTGGGGGACGAGCCGCGAGTGCTGGACGTACTGGACGCGCGAGGTGCCGCCGCCGGTGGCGGCCGCGGCCCACGGCTTCGCGAGCGTCGCGTTCCAGCGCGTCGTCGACGTCGCGGCGCTCGCGTGGGATCGCCTCCGCCCGATCACACCTCGGCGAACAGCGCGTCGAGCTCCGCTTCGCTGAGGTCGCGCGTGTTGGCGCGGAGGCCGGCGGTGAGCTCCTCGTGGGTGCCGCCCTGCTCCTCGACGTAGGCGGCGGCGCATGCAGGATGCAAGTATCCGGCGCCCTTGGTGACGGTCATCCCCCGGTCGATGTCGCGGGCGACGGCGACGCGGACGGCGCCCTTGGCGATCGCCTCACCGCAGCCCTGGCAGCGCGCGCGCCCGGTCGGTGCCTTGTCGGCGTGGGGGAACGGCGGCGGGAGCTTGGCGATCGCCTCCTCGATCGCGCGATCGAGCGCCTCGCGCTCGGGGACCTCGCCCTCGTACGCGGCGAGCGCGCCCTTGAGCTCGTTCGGCATCGTGCCCGCGGCGCAGGTGATGTGGTGCCAGCGGAAGGACGTGGCGCCGTCTTCGGCGAACTGGTTGACGGTCTCCTCGCCGAAGCGGAGCTCGCCCTTGGCGACCGGCTTACGGCACGAGCGGCAGGTCGCGCGCCCGCTCTTCGCGATCTCGATGGTGTGCGCCATGCGCGGCATCGTAGTGCAGCCGCGGGGATTGTGAACGGGCTCGTGACTCGCCCCCCAGGCGCGAGAGTCGCGGGTTCGGGTTCGGGTTCGGGTTCGCGTTCGCGTTCGCGAGGAGGGCGAAGGGGCGAAGGGCGAAGGGCGAAGGGCTCTGGCCCCAAACCTCTGGCCCCAAACCTCTGGCCCCGAACCTCTGGCCCCGAACTCGAACCCGACCGAAGACCTGCAAGCTGGGTGACGACTCTGGCCCCGAACTCGAACCCGACCGCGAAACGCAAACGGTTTGGGCCGCGGCGTCCCGCGGCCCTCGCGCCTTGCGCGCAACGGCGAAGGGCGAAGGGCAAAGGGCGAAGGGGGTCTGGCCCCAAACCTCTGGCCCCGAACCTCTGGCCCCAAACCTCTGGCCCCGAGCCCCAAACCTCTGGCCCCCAACCTCTGGCCCCGAACCTCTGGCCCCGAACTCGAACCCGACCGCGAACGCAAACGGTTTGGGCCGCGGCGTCCCGCGGCCCTCGCGCCGTGCGCGCAACGGCGAAGGGCGAAGAACGAAGAACGAAGGGCGGAGGGCGGAGGGCGAAGGGCGGAGGGCGAAGGGCGAAGGGCGAAGGGCGAAGGGCGAAGAACGAAGGGCGAAGGGCGAAGGGCGAAGAACGAAGGGCGAAGGGCGAAGGGAGGAGGGGCGAGGGGATGGCGCCCTCGCGGTTGTGCGGTCCGGGGCCGTGGACTATGAGTTCCACCGAGGAGTCCAGCCATGGCCAAGCTTTCCAAGTCCATCGTCATCGTCGGCGCCAAGCGCACGGCATTCGGCACCCTGCTCGGCGCCCTCAAGGGAGTGAGCGCCACCGACCTCGCGGTCCACGCCGCCAAGGCCGCGCTCGCCCAGTCGCGCGTCGCCGCCGCCGACATCGGCCACGTGATCATGGGCAACGTCGCCCAGACCAGCGCCGACGCGATCTACTGCGCCCGCCACGTCGGCCTCAAGGCGGGCCTGCCGATCACCACGCCCGCGCTCACCGTCAACCGGCTCTGCGGCTCCGGCTTCCAGGCGGTGGTCAGCGGTGCCGAGCAGCTCCTCCTCGGCGAGGCCCAGGCGGTGCTCGTCGGCGGCACCGAGAACATGACCCAGGCGCCCCACGTCCTGCGCGGCGGCCGCGAGGGCTGGCCCTTCGGCAAGTCGCCGGCGGTGGAGGACTCGCTCTGGAGCGCGCTCACCGACAGCTACTGCAACACGCCGATGGCGGTGACGGCCGAGAACCTCGCCACGCAATACGGCATCACGCGCCAGCAGTGCGACGAGTACGCGCTCACCAGCCAGCAGCGCTGGGCCGCGGCCAACGAGAAGGGCGCGTTCAAGGATGAGATCGCCGCGTACGACCTCGTCTCGAAGAAGGGCACCGTCTCCTTCGCCACCGACGAGCACCCGCGCCCGCAGACGACGATGGAGATCCTCGGCAAGCTCGCCCCCGTCTTCAAGAAGGACGGCGTGGTGACGGCGGGCAACGCGTCGGGCATCTGCGACGGCGCGGCGTGCCTCGTCCTCACCACCGAGGAGTACGCCAAGCAGAAGGGCCTCACCCCGCTCGCTCGCCTCGTGCAGTGGGGCGTCGCCGGCGTCGAGCCGAGCCTCATGGGCATCGGGCCCGCGCCCGCGATCAAGAACGCGCTCGCGCGCGCCGACATCAAGCAGGGCGACGTCGACCTCTTCGAGGTCAACGAGGCGTTCGCGCCGCAGTACCTCGCGGTGGAGAAGGAGCTCGGCCTCGATCGCGCCAAGACCAACGTGAACGGCGGCGCCATCGCGCTCGGCCACCCGCTCGGCGCGAGCGGCGCTCGCATCACCGCCCACCTCGTCTACGAGCTCGCGCGCCGCGCCGGGAAATACGCGGTCGGGAGCGCGTGCATCGGAGGCGGCCAGGGGATGGCCGTCGTGCTCGAGCGCATCTGACGCCGGAAGCGCGCCATCCCGGCCGTGCTACGCTTCGCGACATGAGGGCGCGCTGGCTCGGGCTCGCCGCGACGTTCGTCGTGGCATGCGGAGCGTTCACGACCGACGACGCGAAGGTCGGCGTCGGCGCGGACGCCGGGGGGGCTTCGTCCTCGTCGTCGAGCTCGTCGAGCTCCGGCGGCTCCTCCGGCGTTCCGGACGGCGGTGGAGAGGGCGGCGCGCTCGCGCCGCTGCCGAGCTGCATGGGCGACATACCCGGGTTGACCCAGGAGATCGCCGACGACTTCGACGGCACTGCGCTCGACCCGGCGTGGCGCTCGCCCGCTGCCTTCTCCGGGGGCACGGCGGAGGTCGGCGGGGGCCTGCTCACCGTCCAGCACGGGGGCGACCGCGGGCACCTGGTCGAGCGCCCGCTCACCACCGTCGCGGCGCAGCGCGTCGCGGTTCGTGTCAGGCTCGACGTCACCAAAGCGAGGGAGGGGACGGTCGTGCTGCGCCTCCTCTTCACGACGGGAGGCACGACGTCGGAGCTTCGCCTCGCCCGCGGGGCCTCTCCGAGCTCGCTCGAGCTCTCGAGCGTCGTGGGCGGCGGCAAGGTGTGGGTGGCCGGGCTGACCTCGCCGCCGGGAGCGCCGATCATCCTGCGCTTCGACGCGACCAAGGCGAATGGGCAGGTCGCCTTCGGAGTGGACACCGCGGTTGGCATCTTCGACGTCACTGGCATCAGCGGCGGCGCGCTGTCGGTCCAGCTCGGCGCATCCACGGACACGGCGGTCATCGGCAACCCGTTGGATACGGCCCGCTTCGACGCCATTCGGGTCTGCACAGGGAGCTGACGGACCACCCCGCGGTGCGTTCGGAACGGCCGCAGCTGGATCGCGTACGAACCACCACCGTTGAGGCCAGTTGATTCCACTTAGATCGGAATCCTGTGTCCATTCGCGGATTTCAGTGACGTCGTAGATTGGTACACAGCGTGCACCAATGTAGGCAAACGTCATGAACTCTCCGCGCTCAACTCTCGGTCTCCTCGGTCTCCTCCTCCTCACCGCGACGGCCGCCTGCACGGCGGAGTCGGACGAGCAAGACCACGACGAGGCCGCGGTCACGGAGCTGAAGTCGTACTGGGCCGACGCCAAGAAGCTCGACCTCGGCGACCTCACCCGCCTCAGCGTGGGCTACGCCACCGACGGGCTCAACTCGCAGCTCGCGACGCCCAACTTCGCGGCGCGCTTCGAGGCGCCGACGGTGTTCGCGGCGAGCGCCGAGTCGAACCGCGTGCTCCCCGACGGGGCGGAGATCAAGGCGCTCGACACGGTCGTGACCGGCCTCGCGGCGCGCTTCGGCGAGAAGGAGCTCGGGACCGAGGTCAACGCGGCCCGCCTCGCGCACCTCAAGCGCGGCGCCGACAAGTACTACGTGGAGTCGGGCTTCACGACCCGCGCCGGCCTCGACCACGGCTGGAGCCACGCGGCGCCCGGCTTCGGCGAGGGCGGCACCGTCAACCTCGGCATCGACGCCGGCGCCGAGCTCTCGTCGCGCGTCATCGTCGCCGCCAGCGACGACAAGGTCGGCTCGCTCGTGAAGGCCCCCCTCGCGGCCGCCAAGGAGATGCGCGGCTTCGTGTACCCGCGCTCGGTCGACGACGTCCGCAAGATGAAGCCGGGCGAGATGTTCGCCCTCCGCGGCCTCGGCAAGCTCGGCGCGAACTTCGGCGTCGGCGCCCCCATCCTCGTCGCCGAGCCCACCGGCGGCGTCGCCTACCGCGTCGTCGTGAGCGCCGGCGTCAGCAGCGTCATCGGCGGCCAGCTCGACGTCCAGCTCGTCCGCCTCCCCGGCGACGAGGTCGTCGTCGACGTCGGCGTCGAGAACGGCCGCGGCGTCTCCTTCCACGCCGCGATCAAGGACGGCTGGGGCGTCAAGGGCATCTGCGAGGACGGCGTGAAGTGCCTGCGCCCGGTCGAGCTCGGCCCCGCGCGCGTCGACCTCTCCAAGCTCGTCGAGAAGGCCGTCGAGAAGCGCCTCAACTCGTACCTCTCGTTCAAGATCGAGGGTCAGGCGTCGAACGCGAGCAGCCGCGTGAGCCTCTCGCGCTTCCGCTTCCACCTCGACCGCGGCGACCGCGAGGAGGTCTCCCGCGCCCTCGAGCAGGCGCTCAAGTTCGACGTCCGCCTCGCGCAGGCGCTCTACAACCGCGACCTCGGCGACGCGACCCCGGCGGTGACGGCGGAGCTCGACGCGGTGCGCGCGGCCACGACCTCGCAGCGCAGCTTCGGCTTCGAGCTCCTCGGCATGAACGTCTACCACCGCGCGGTGGTGAAGAAGGAAGGCTCCTTCGTCGTGCAGACGCCCGACGGCGCCAAGTCGATCCTCTTCGACACCGTCAACCAGCACGGCGGTTGGTTCCAGATGGACCACGGCTTCACCCGCACCGGCGTCGCCGCGCAGACCCTCGACGCGAAGAACCCGGGCGCGATGCGCAGCGAGGCGAACCTCTTCGTGCAGACCGCGGTCGGCGACAAGCACATGGACGACGACGTCATCATCGACAACGTCGACGCGCTCCTCGCCGGCGTGGGCGGCGCGAAGCTCGTCGAGGCGGTCGACGCGGCGGGCAACAAGCTCGAGCGCATGGTCTGGGATCGCTGCCCCGTGGAGCAGGAGCGCGACCGGAACGGCCAGACCCGCACCTGGGACGAGCAGTGCAACGTGAAGCTCCTCGACGACCCGGCGATGAAGGCCCTGAAGGAAGAGGGCATGGCCGCGGTCGAGGCCGAGATCCAGGGCATGCCCGCGGACATGCAGAAGCTCGTGCGCGACGCCGCCAACGTGCGCCTCACCCTGCAGTCGGTCGGCATCCACAACCTCGACGCCGCCAACGGCCCGAACGTCTCGTTCACCCTCGACATGCGCCTCGACGACAAGGCGCTCGACATCCTCACCTCGCGCTCGAAGGCCCAGTACGCCGCCGCCCTCAAGGAGTACCTCGTCGCGGTGTCGGCCGACCGCCGCAAGGTCGGCGCCTCGATGGACAAGGCCGCGGTTCGCGCCGAGGTCGAGCAGAAGTGGGGCGGCGACATCGCCAAGCTCGCCGACAAGTTCGAGAAGCGCGCCAAGGCCTACCGCCTCATCGCCGACGCCGAGCGCCTCGTCCCCGTCACCCTCCGCGGCAAGCGCTTCGCCTCGCAGCCCCTCGGCATCCGCTTCTCGGTCGACGCGAGCGACTCGGGCGCCTACGAGAGCGCCATCCTGAACTCGACCGCCCACGACCGCGCGCTCGCCGCCGCCAAGCTCTTCGACGACCTGAAGACCGAGGCCGACCGCATCAACGCGCCGCTCTACGACGAGCACACGGCGACCTACCCCCTCCTCCAGCTCGTCCCGACCGCGAACCTCGAGGTCGCGATGGACGTGAAGGCGGACGTGAAGAGCACCTTCTGGGTCAAGCGCGAGCGCTACCTGAAGTCCGGCTTCAAGAGCGCGACCGCGCACGCCAAGGGCGCCGAGGTCTCGACCATCTCCGCCGGCCTCTTCGACCTCGGCGCGATCCTCGCCGGCAACTGACCGCGTCGCCAGCAGTGACGATTGACAAGACGGCGCCCGGGCGTGAGCCTTGGGCGCCGTCGCCATGAGAGCCGCCGTCGCCCTCCTCTCCGCCGCGCTCACGAGCGCCGTCGCCGTCGCCGCGTGCTCGCCGAGCTCGCGGAGCGAGCCCGCGGGCGAAGGGGCCGAAGACTCGGGCGCGGGGCGGACGTTCGGCGGCGCGCGCCCGACCAAGGTCCGGGTGCCGGCGGGGTACGACGCGAAGAAGCCAGCTCCTCTCCTCGTGATGCTGCACGGCTACGGCACCGCGGGGTCGCTCCTCGACTTCTACATCAAGATGTCGAGCATCGCCGACGCCAAGGGATTCCTCCTCGTCGCCCCCGACGGCACCTTCGACTCCAAGGGCAAGCGCTTCTGGAACGCGACCGACGCCTGCTGCAACTACGACGGCTCCACCGTCGACGACGTGGCCTACGTCGCCGGGCTCGTCGACGAGATCAAGGGCGCCTATTCCGTGGATCCTGCACGTATCTACGTGATGGGCCACTCGAACGGCGGGTTCATGGCGGGCCGGCTCGCGTGCGATCGCGCCGACCTGTTCGCGGCCGCGGTCGACGTCTCGGGCGCCGCGTTCGCCGACGCGTCGCGGTGCAAGCCGAGCGCCCCGGTCGCCTTCCTGCAGATCCACGGGACCACCGACGCGACGATCCTCTACGCGGGGGCCTCGGCCGACGCCGGCGCCGAGCGCACCTACCCCAGCGCCGAGGCCTCGGTGTCGCAGTGGGCCGAGAAGAACGGGTGCGGCGCCGACCGCGCGTTCGCGCCGCCGATGCACGTCGCCGCGGGCGCGGCCGGCGCCGAGACCAAGGTCTCGCGCCACGCGGGCTGCGCGAAGAACGGCGCCGCCGAGCTGTGGGCGGTCGAGGGGGCGGGCCACCTCTTCTCGTTCACGCCCGAGGCGCTCGAGGCGACCTGGGCGTTCCTCGAAGCCCACGCGAAGCCTCGCTGAGCCGGCCTCAGCGGCCCCCGTCGGCCTCGTCGGTCACGTACGCGAGCACGTCGCGCATGAGCGCGTCCATGTCGTCGGGGTAGAGGTGCGAGGACCCCTTCATGACGAAGAGCCGCGCGGGGAGCCGCGAGGCCGAGAGCGCGGCCTCGCTCTTCTTCATGCCCGCGCGCTCCGCGCTGTGCTCGCCGGCCACCAGCGCGATCTTGCGCACGCCGGCCCGCGCGAGCGCCGCCGCCGACAGCGGCGCGTCGGCCTCGATGATCACGAGGAGCGGCCAGCGCCCGGGGTGCGCGGTCGCGAGCACGGGCACCGCGTAGCCTCCGCGCGAGTAGCCCGTGAGGACGGCGCCGGTCCGGTCGATCGCGCCCGGCCGCTCGCGCTCGGCGCGCGCCACCGAGGCCTCGAGGTCGTGATCCATGATCGCGACGAGCTCCCCCCAGCTCGCCGCCTCCCAGCTCGCGGGCCCCGTCTTCGGATCACCGCAGCGGACGTTGCCCGTCGGGCAGACGAGGCTCCCGGTCGCCGTCGCGGCGCCCAGCCACCGCGCGCACGCGTACTCGGGCCCGCCGCACACCCCGTGGATGTGGCCGATGAGGCGGCGCTCACCGAACGCGACGTACGCGGCGCGGCCCGTGGAGAGCGAGAGCTCCCGCGCGGCCGGCGCCGGCCTCGGGGAAGAGGCGCGCTCGCTGGCGACGGGGGAGGGGAGCGCCGGCTCGGGGGCGCTCCCCGCGGCGAGGGCGCTCGCCACGGCGGCGGGGCCCGGCCGAGGCGAGCGCTCCACCTCCGACGCCGCCGCGTGGCCGCGCGTGCACGCCGCGGCGAGCGCGGCGAGCGCGGCGAGGGCGAGGGCGCGCGTCCGATCCACGCGCCTCAAGGTAGCGCTCGTGGCCGCGCCCGCTCAAGCCGAGGCTTCGCGCGAGGGCAGCCACTCCGCGAGCGCCCCCGCGAGGCGCGCGCGATCGATGGGCTTGCTCAAGTAGCCGTCCATCCCCGCGTCCAGGCACTTCTCGCGGTCGCCCTCCATCGCGTTCGCGGTCATCGCGACGATGGGGATCCGCGGGAGCCCGCGCTCGGCCTCGATCTCGCGGATCCTCGCGGTGGCGCCGTAGCCGTCGAGGTTCGGCATCTGGCAGTCCATCAGCACGACGTCGTACTGGCCCGCCTCCACCTTCTGCACCGCGACGACCCCGTCCTCGGCGCAGTCGACGGAGAGCCCGAGCGCCTCGAGGAAGCGCGTCGCGAGCACGCGGTTGATGGGGTAGTCCTCGACGAGCAGCACGCGCCCGGTGCGCGGCCGCGCGGCGAGAGCGGTCTTCACGACCGCGGAGCGCGGAGGGGGCGCGGGGGCCTCGGCCCGCGGGAGCGCGAGGCTCACGGTGAACTTCGAGCCCACTCCGGGCTCGCTCTCGAGCGCGATCGTGCCGCCCATCATCTCGACGAGGTCCTTCGAGATCGCGAGGCCGAGCCCGGTGCCGCCGAACTTGCGCGTCGTCGACGAGTCGGCCTGCACGAATTTCTCGAAGAGCTGCGCTTGTTTGTCCTTGGGGATCCCCACCCCGGTGTCGGCGACGGCGACGCGGAGCGCGACCGCGCCCGAGGGCGCGCTCGCCGCCTCGAGCGTGACGCGCACGGCCCCCTGCATCGTGAACTTCACCGCGTTGCCCACGAGGTTGATCAGCACTTGCCGCAAGCGGACCGGGTCGGCCATGACGAAGCCCATCGGCTCGCTCGGAAGCACGAGCGCGAGGTCGATCCCCTTGTCCCGCGCGCGATGGGCGAGCATGTCGCGCACCTCCTCCGCGAGCGCGGCCACGTCGCAGGGCTCGGGCGCGATGGCGAGCTTCCCGGCCTCGATCTTCGACAGGTCGAGGATGTCGTTGATGATGGCGAGCAGCCCGTCCGCGCTGCGCTTGATCATCGAGGCGAGCTTCTTCTGGTCGTCGTCGAGCTCGGTGTCGAGCAGGAGGTCGGTCATGCCGAGGACGCCGTTCATCGGCGTCCGGATCTCGTGGCTCATGTTCGCGAGGAACGCCGACTTCGCGCGGGTGGCGGCGAGCGCGTCGTCGCGCGCTTGCTCCAGCTCCTCGGCGCGCCGCACGAGGACGCCGGCTTGCTCCGCCAGGCGCACCTCGCGCTGAGTGATGCCCCGTCGCATCGCGTTGAAGGCGCGCCCGAGGGCGCCGATCTCGTCGCTCGAGGTCTCGTCCACGACGGCGGTGTCGTCGCCGGCCTCCATCCGGTTGGCGGCGTGGGTGAGCGCGTGGAGGGGGCGCTCGATGAGGACGCGGCTCAGGGCCACGAACAGCAAGGCGACGCCGACGGCGGCGCCGAGGGTCATCGCGGCGATGCGGAGGCGCACGTGGGCGTACGCTCGCGCCTCGGCCTCGGTGGAGAGCGCGACGATGACGGTGCCGAGCGCGCGTCCGTCGCTCGCGCGTACGGTGCGCACCGCGGTGACGCTGAGCCCGCGCTCGGAGGTGCTCGGGGACGGCAGCGTCGACCCGGCGCGGTCGCGCTCGCCAGCCTCCGCGAGGGGCGCGCGCCCCGCCGAGTCGTACACCGCGACGTAGAGGACGTCGGGGTTGGTGCGCAGGTGCTCGATCTCGCTGCGCACCGCGACCGGATCGGCGAAGTCGAGCGGGGCGACGAGCGAGGCCGCGAAGAGGTCCGTCACCATCGACACCGCGAGGAGCTTCGACGACACGAGGCCCTCCCGCGCGCGCGCGGCGCCTTGCCACGCCACGAAGAGCGATCCTGGAAGCAGGGCCACGAGGAGGATCAGCGCCAACTTCGCGCGGATCGAAAACCGGCCGAACGACGACGTTCCCATCCCGAGCCCGCCCCCGATGCAAGAGCCGCTCCGTCGGCATGCAACGTGCGACGCCGCCGCCGATGGCCTCGCTTCGCGCAGTCGCGCGCCGCTTCCTCGGCTCCTGCGGGAGATCGAGCGCCGGCGCGTTGGCGGTCGCCGTCACGCTGCTGACGGATCCGACCGCGCGCGCGGAGGACGCCGCGGTGCCGCCGACGATGCAGGCGCAGCTCCTCGCGAAGGTGGCGGGGTACGACCGGAACCTACCCGCGCGCGCCCAGGGCACGGTGCGCGTGCTCGTGGTCGTCAAGCGCGACGACGCGCCGTCGGCCCGCGCCGCCGCGCAGGTGACGGCGACGCTGAAGGAGCTCCCGACCATCGCCGCGCTGCCGCACGTCGAGGAGACTCTGACCTACACCAGCGCCGCCGACCTCGCCGGCGCCTGTCGGAACAAGCGCGCGTCCATCGTGTACCTCACGCCGTCGCTCGCGGGCGAGAGCGCCGCGATCGGGGCGGCGCTCCGAGGCGGTGACGTGCTCTCGTTCGCCGCTGCCGCCGAGTCGTCGCGGAGCGCGGTGGTGGGGTTCGACCTCGTGTCCGGCCGGCCGCAGCTCGTCGTCAACGTGACCCAAGCCCGCCACCAGAACGTGGCGCTCAAGCCCGAGCTGCTCAAGCTCGCGAAGGTGATCGAATGAAGGCGCGCCTCTCCTTCGCGACCGCCCTCGCGGTCCTCGTCGCGGCGGCGAGCGGCCCCGCGCGGGCCGACGACGCGACCGACGTCGAGGAGCTCCTCGCGGAGCCCGTCGTCGACGCGGCGTCGCGCACCCGCGAGACGTCGACCTTCGCCCCCGCGACGAGCTCGGTGGTCACCGCCGACGAGCTCCGGCGCCACGGCATCCGCTCGCTGTCGGAGGCGCTCAACTACCTCTCGCTGGGGATGACGACCACCGCGCCCCTCCACGCGGTGGAGATCGGCGCGCGCGGCGTCCTCCTGAACGGGGACTACGGCAACCACGTCCTCCTGCTGCTCGACGGGCACACGCTCAACGAGCCGTGGAACGGCACCGCGTACTTCGAGCGTGGCGCCGCGATCCCGCTCGAGCTCGTCGACCACATCGAGATCATCCTCGGCCCCGGGTCGGTCACCTACGGGTCCGCCGCCATGCTCGGCGTCATCAACGTCGTCACCAAGCGGGCGAAGGACTACCCGAAGCTCCAGCTCGTCTTCGACAGCGAGATCGCCACGATGTGGAAGGCGGCGGCGGGCGGCGGCCACACCTTCGACCTCCTCGGGAAGCGGGCCGAGATCGTGGGGCAGATGGAGCTCGTGAAGCAGGACGGCCCGGACTTCACCTTCGGCCCCCAGCGCTCCGGCGTCGACAGCGTGACCGGGCAGCCGAAGCGCTTCGCCGACGGCGTGGGGACGGGGATCTGGGGCGGCCGCGCGACGCGCTCGTACTACTCGCGCGTCCCCGCAGGCTACGTCCGCTTCACCCTCGACAAGCTCGAGGTGGGGCTGCGCGCGGCGGCCTACGAGCGGGCGACGCCGTACATCGACTCCACCGTCAACCGCTTCGGCGATTTCGACGACCCGAACGACCGCGAGACCGATCGGTGGCTCTCGGCCGACGTCCGCTACGGGGTCGCGCTCTCGTCGGTCGCCGACCTGCGCGTGCGCGCCTACGCCGACGCCTACGACTATACCATGAGGAATACATCGCACGCGGCCGAGGACTGCGCCGCGGGGCTCACGTCGGGGTGCCGCGAGCGCGTGTACGGGGCGTCGAAGTGGGCCGGCGCCGAGGCGATGGCGACGTTCGACTGGACGAAGGACGGCCGCTTCACGACCCTCGCGGGGACGGAGGCGCGCGTGCAGCACGTCGGGTCGTCGGTGCAGCAGACGGATCTCGCGACCCGGGAGGTCCACCCGCAGCCCGGCGGCTTCGACGAGACGACCCTCCGTCTCGCCGCGTTCGCCGACCAGCGCGCGCGGCCCCTCCGCTGGATGTGGGCCACCGCCGGCGCGCGCGGCGACGTCGCCGAGGGGTATCGCGGGGCGCTGTCGCCGCGCGCCAGCGTCGGGGTCGAGCCTTGGCGCGGGGGTACGGTGAAGCTCATCTACGCCGAGGCCTTCCGCGCGCCGAGCGCCTACGAGCGGCGGTACTCGGACGCGTCGCAGGTCGCCGCGGGGGACCTGTCGCCGGAGCGCGTCCGAACCGCCGAGGCGACGGTCGAGCAGCGGGCGGGCACGCACCGCGTCCTCTTCGGAGTGTTCCGCTCGTGGTGGAGCGATCTCGTCACCCTCCACCGCCTGTCGCTCGACGAGGTCGCGGCGGTCCGCGGGGCCGTCGTCGGCGACGAGGCGGTCTATCGGTTCGCGAACGTCGACTCGATCGACTCGTGGGGCTGGGAGCTCGGCTCGCGCGGCGGCTTCTTCCGGAGCCGCTTCGAATACGGCGCCAACGTCACCGGGGCGTACTCGCGGCGGCAGACCGACGCCGGTCGCACGCCGCTGCCGGTGGCGCCGGCGCTCTTCGGCAACGCCAGGGTCTCGTATCGGCTCCTCGAGGACGGGCCGACGCTCGCGCTCGCCGGCCTCGTCGGCGCGCGCCGGCCCGCCGACCGCGCCTTCG
>JAEUKG010000460.1 GCA_016794325.1 Myxococcales bacterium
GCGCTCTCCGACCCGCACCACGGATTCTGCTATCGCCTCTACAACCTGTGGCGCGAGCAGCGCACCCACGGCTACCGGCCGAGCGGCGCGTTCACCGCCCCGACCGGCGGCGATTGGGCGACGCTCCGCGCCCACGCGGCGGGTCTCTCGCGGAGCGCTGGTGCGCCGTAGCGGCTCAGTCCGCGGAGGCCTCGCCGAGGAGCCGGCGCCGGATCTCGGTCGCCGAAGGCAGGCCGCAGGCGTCGAGCGCGTGCGCGAAGGCCTCGACGCTCCCGTAGCCGACCGCGTCGGCGACCTCGCTCACGCTGAGCGCGGGGCTCGAGAGGAGGAGCACGGCGACGCGGACCCGATAGCGGAGGACCACGTCGCGCCAGCCGCCGATCCACTCGACGCCGTGCGACACCGCGATGCGCGTGAGCTCGCGCTGGACGCGGCGAGCACCCCAGCCGACCCGCGCGACGAGCTCGTCTTGGCGCGCGTCGGCGCCGAAGGTCTCGACCATCGGGCGCATCGCGTCCCACAGCGCGCCGCGCACGCCCTCGTCGTGGACGATGGAGGACGCGAGGTCGGCGGCGAGCACCCCGCGCCGCTCGAGCTCGCGGAGGTAGCTCGCCGCGAGGTCGGCGATGACGGTCTGGCCCTTCTTCGCGTGGCTCGCGTGGAGGTAGAGCCGACCGGCGGCGACGAGCGGGTCGTCGGGCCCGTCGAGCGGGAGCGCGGCCGGCACCGCCGCCACCTCCGCCGCGCAGTCGGCCGGCTGGACCCGCAGCTCCACCGTGCGGAACGGCGTGCCCCAGGAGCGGAAGACGCGGCCGCGGCTCCCCATCGCGCCCTCGAAGTCGCTCTCGCGCATCACGAAGAGCGACGGGCCCACGAGCTCGACGCCGTCGCTCCACCGCAGCGTCCCCTCGAGGAGGAGGTAGACGATGATCGCCCCCGACTCGGCCTTGATCGGCGGCGCGAAGCGGGTGTCGAAGACGATGCCGCGGCGGTTGATCGCGAAGATGCGGAAGCGGCGCTCGAAGGCCATGCCCACCGTCAGCTCCACGGGGCCTCGCTCGATCCGCGCGACGGCAGAGAACATGGCCGTGACCCTTGCACACGCGCGCGGCGTGTCAACGATCAATCGACGCTCCCGCGCCGCGCAGTCCATCCCCATACGACTAGCCCGACGCGACGACGGCCCGTAGCGTGCCAAAAGCTGGCCCGCGCGCCGCCGACTCACGACGAAAACCAAAACTGAGACCGTCGAACACACGGCGAGAATCGCGTTTCATCGTCGCCATTGTCGCGCTCCATTCGTCGCGAGGCGGGCGCGCGCGGGGCCGCCCTGCGCCTCGCGTTCCCGCCCTCCGCCCGCGGCGCCGGTTGCGTTTCCGCGCCAAATTTGCGAGGGTATGGAGGCCTCTCCGGCGTCGTCTAATGGCAGGACAGCGGATTTTGATTCCGCTTACCGGGGTTCGAATCCCTGCGCCGGAACCCCTCGAGCTCCCCGACACTCACGTCGGGCAAATTATCCTCGTACGCACAGTTCGTTGGCACGTCCCCTTCCGTTCGCGCGACGGCGAGCTCGCCTTCGACGGAAGCAGCGTGGCCGAGAGCAGCCGCCTTCGGCGCATCCCCAGGCCCATCCCCCTCCCGATCTCACCAAGTACGTGACGCCCCACGTGCGGGGCGAGCCGCACTTCTTCGTGAAGCCGTGGTCGTTCTGCGTCACGCCGCCGGGCTGGTCGAGCCTCGTCGAGGGCGTGTCCGGGCGCGGCTACGAGCTCCTCCGCGGTGTGGTGTGGACCGACCGCTTCCACGCCACGCCAGCCGTGTTCGCGCTCGAGGGGCCGCCGGTCGCGGTCGAGCGCGGGGCGCCCCTCCTCGACGTCATCCCGTTTCCTCGGGCCCTCGCCGAGGCGGCCGAACGCCCGGACCTCGGCCTCGCAGAGTGTGAGGTGGGGCTCCGGTAGCATCCCGAGAGAGCCCGCCGGCAGCTCTTCACTTGCGCGCGGCGTCGGGGTCGCTCTCGGCGCTGAAGACGTCCCCAGGGGCGAAGGGCTCACCGCCCTGGGCGGCCCACTCGGCGAGGTCGGCCTCGGCCGGCGCCGCCAAGCGGTGCCCACGCGCGCGGTAGCACGCGGCGCGCTGCGCGAGGACCGAGTGCTCCCAGGGTGGCCAGGGCTCGAGCTGCTCGAAGACGCCGACGCACGCCGACGTGTCCTGCATCCGGGCGAGCAGCCGGACCCGGGCCGATCGACGCCGGAGCTCCTCGAGCCCGACAGCGAAGGGGCGCTCCAGCGCCGCCACGAGCCGACGCCGATCGTCGTCGTCGGCGGCGATGCGCAGGATCTCGGAGAGGGCGCTCCGCAGGAGCTTCGGGCGGCCCCACGGCGACGTGCGGGCGAGCTCGAAGGCGGCGGCGTAGGCCTCGATGGCGTCCTTCTTCTTGTCCCGCGCCTGCAGCGCTCGGGCGCGGAGGATCTCCGCGCCGACCGGATCGACGAGCTTGAGGATGGCTCGGGACTCCTCGGCCCTCGGGTCGCCCATCCGACCGAGGAAGTCAGCCACCATCTCGAGCTCGATCGCGTCGGCGGGATCGCGATCGAGCCTCGACCAGGCCCGCGCCAGGCCCTTCATGTCGCCGTCGCGATACGCGAGGAGACTCTCTCGATACGCGACGAGGGTGGGATCGCTCGGGACCGCGATCGCCTCGTTCGCGTCGAAGAGCATGAAGAGCCGCGACTGCTCGACGCGCATGGCGTCGACCGGCCCCTCCACCGGAGGCCGCCCCGCCCCCGCGCGCTCCGCGTTGCGGCCCACGTCGAAGTCGCCGAGCGGCGCGCCTCGCCCCACCGTGCGAGCGAAGGCGAACTCGAGGAGGTTCTTGTCGTCGGTGCTGATCCTCGGCGACAGCTCGCGTGCGCGGTCGGCGAGCCCTCGATCGGCCAGGAAATGCGCGAGGAAACCCTCCACCCCCCTGGACCGCCAGATCCTCGCCATCGCGAAGCGGTACGGGTCCGCGTCGAGCTTGGCGCCGAGCGCCTTCGCGTCGATCACGAGCGGCTCGTTGCCGGCGACGAAGAGGAGATCGCCCGGCATCGTCCGCCACACGGTGACGTGGCCGAAGGCGGTGCGCATCGTCGACAGCGCCGTCCGGATGGTGGCGCCGTCGGTCTCGTACGCCTGGACCCACTGGACGAAGAGCCCGCGCGGCCGGAGGCGGGCGCGCGCGGCCTCGTAGTACTCCGCGGTGAACATGCTCGAGACGCCGGCGCGATAGGGGTTCGACGGCTCGGAGACGACGAGGTCGTAGGTCTCGCTCGTGGTGAGCAGGACCTCGCGGGCGTCCCCCAGCGAGACGTGGACGCGCGGGTTGTCGAGGACGGACTCGTTGATCGGCGCGCAGTCGCGCGCGACGCGGAGGATCGCGGGCTCGAGCTCCACGACGTCGACGCGCTGCATCGACGGCACCCTGCCGAGCCACCCCGCGGTGCTCCCCGTCCCGAGCCCGATCACGAGCGCCCGCTCGGGCCTCTCGTGGAGCGCCGCGCCGATGAGGCCGCTCAGGATCTGGGTCGGCGCGTCGTCGATCGCGTTGCCGTCCGACTTGCCGTTCACCACGAAGGCGTACGCGTTGACGTCCGACAGCGCCACGTGGCTCTCGAGCCCGTCGACGCTCCACGCCACGGTGGCGCGCCGCTCGTTCTGCCATGCCCGGATGCTGCGCTGGCTGATGTCGGGCAAGACCCGGTCTTCGCGCCCGGCGCCGATCCCTGCGACCCGCCAGGCGTTGGTCGGGCCGTCCGCCCTCGCGAGCGCCACCGCGGCGAGGAGGAGCCCGGCGGCGGGGAGCGAGCGCCTCCGGCTGGCGGCGTCGCGCAGTGTCGCGGCGACCGCGACGCCGCCGGTGATCGCGAGCGCCCACCCCACCAGCCGCCAGCACCCGAGGGCGCCGAACGCCGGGAGGAAGCCGAAACCCCCGGCGAGAGAGCCGAGGATCGCGCCGATCGTGTTGGCGACGTACGCGACGCCCACGTGGCGGGCGACCGCCGCGTCGCCCCTGCCGAAGAGCCCGATCAAGAGGGGGAACTGCAGCCCCGCCACGAACGACGCGGGGAAGACGACGAGGACGGTCACCACCGTCCACGCGACCACGCTCGCGCCGAAGCTCGACGCGGCGAGCGGCCGCAGCCACAGCGCGAGGACGGCCACGCGATCGCCGAGCGCGAACGGGACGAGCACGCACGTCGCCTCGAGCGCGCACGTCGCGCCGAACGCGCGGAGCGTGGCGGCCCGCCCCCCGAGGAAGCGCGCGTAGAACGCGCTCCCGAGCCCGATCCCGGCGAGGGCGACGCTGAGGATCAGGCCGAAGGTGTAGGACGATCCGCCGAGCAGCGGACCGAGCACGCGGTACCAGACGAGCTCGAGGAGGAAGAACACGAAGCCCGCGACGAAGGCTGCCGCCGAGGGCGCGGCCCACGGGAGCATCGCGCGGGCGCGAGCGAGCGCGGTGAGCGGCGCCGCGACCGGCTTCTTCCGCTTCTTCTTCGGCGCCGCGACCGGCGGCGCCGAGACCGCCGCCGCGGCGACGTCCGGCGTGAGCGCCGCGCGCCGGGCGATCGAGCCGACGGCGGCGTTGAGCGCGCACGCGGACCACAGGGTGAGTCGCGTGCCGAGGGCCTCGAGGAGGAAGAAGCTCGCGAGGAAGGCGCCGACGACGGCGCCGAGGGTGTTCACCCCGTACAGCACCGCGACACCGCCGCGCCCCTCGTCGTCCGCCCGCGTCACCGCCTTCGCCGCGGCGGGCAAGGTG
>JAEUKG010000463.1 GCA_016794325.1 Myxococcales bacterium
CGAAGGCGAGGACCGCGACCGCGACCGCGGCGACGGCGAGGGCGACGGGGGCGCCGCTCCGTGACTCGACGACCGCGGGCGGCGGCGGCGCGGTGAGCGCGGGCGCGGTGGGGCCGGCGCCGGTGCCCGGGCTCGAGCCCGGCGCGATCGCGATCGGCGGCATCGACGTCGGCGCGAGCGACGCGATCTGCCGCGAGCTGATCGCGCGCTCGATGTCGGACTGGGCGAGGCGCCCCGACGGGGTGCGCGACTCGATCGCGGCGAGCGTCGCCGCCCGCTGCGCGAGGAGGCCGCCGGCGAGGGAGCGCACCCACGCCGCGATCTCGCTCGCCGACGCGACCCCGCCCGTGCGCTCGAGCGCTTGCGCCATCTCGGCGGCGGTGGCGAACCTGCGCGCCGGGTCGCGCTCGAGCCCCCGCATCACGATCGCGTCGAGGCCCGCGTCCACGTCGGCGCGGAGCCGGCTCGGCGGGGCGATCTCGCGGAACATCGCGGCGTGCATCGTCGCCGCCTGGTTCTCGCCGTCGAAGAGCCTCTTGCCCGTGAGGAGCTCCCACAGGACGATGGCCGCCGCGAACACGTCGGTGCGGCGGTCGACGGGGCGGCCTTGGATCTGCTCCACCGTCATGTACGAGAGCTTGCCCTTGATGTCGCCCTCTTGGGTCGAGTGGACGCGCTCCTGCGCCTTCGCGATCCCGAAGTCGAGGACGCGCGGGACGCCGTCGGCGCCCACGAGCACGTTGTGCGGCGACACGTCGCGGTGGACCACGCCGAGCGGCTCGCCGGTCTCGCTCGTCGCCTCGTGCGCGGCGTGCAGCCCCGCGAGCACGGCCACGATGATCGCCTTCGCGATCGCCACCGGCACCGGCGCGCGAGCCTTCTCCGACAGCCGCATCAGCGCGAGGAGCGACTCGCCGTGGACGTAGTCCATGACGAGGAAGAGCTCCTTGTCGGTGGCGACGACGTCGAGCGTCTGCACCACGTTCGGGTGCCGCCCCCGCGCCACCCCCCGCGCCTCGTCGAGGAACCTGCCGACGACGGCCGGGTCCTTCGCGTGCCGCGCGTGGAGCCGCTTGATCGCAACCGTCCGCGCGAAGCCGCCGGCGCCGAGCTGCCGCCCGAGGTGCACCGTCGCCATCCCGCCGGAGGCGAGCTCGCCGTGCAGCACGTAACGGCCTTCGATGACGTCGAGCGGCTCGCTCACGACCCAGCACCTCCTCCGTGGAGACAACGCGGCGACGACCCCGCCGGTTTCAACCAGCCTACAAGCTTCGACCGGCCATGCGACGGCCACCGGGCTTTCGCCGCGCCGCGGCGGCCTCGCGGAACGACTCGTCGGTGAAGCCGACGAACGCGGCGAGGCGCCGATCGGCGCCGCCAACTACACGTCCATACCTGAATTCCTGTAACCTGGTCAGGTGAGCTCCCGCCCCCGAAATTGTTGACAAATCCGGACGCGCCTCCGTACGTTCGAAACAGAAGTGGGAAAAAGTGGCAAAAGATCCCAAACCGCGGCATGAGTGGCCACGGGGGATCCTGCTGCTTCTCTCACCCAGGCTCCGCACGGAAGGCGCTCGATGTTCCGAGGTCGGTACGAGCACACGATCGACGCGAAAGGCAGGACCAGCCTGCCCGCGCGCTATCGCGACGTGCTCGGCTCGCTCGGTGAGAAGCGCATCATCCTGACGAGCGCGCTCGACCCGTGCCTCGTCGCCTACACGGCGCCCGAGTGGCACGCGTTCGAGGAGCGGCTCGCGAAGATGCCGCAGTTCGATCGCGCGGTGCAGAAGCTGAAGCGCATCTACGTCTCGGGCGCGGTCGAGTGCGATGTCGACGAGTCGGGGCGCATCCTCGTGCCGCCGACGCTCCGCGAGCACGCGGCGCTCACCAAGGACGTGGTCTGGGCGGGCAGCGGCAAGTACGCCGAGCTCTGGGACAAGGCGTCGTGGAAGAAGCACTTCGACACGACCGAAGACGAGCGCGCGGACATCGCCAAGCGCCTCGCGGAGCTCGGCCTATGAGCGCGCCCACCGAGAGCGCCACCGCGCAGCTCGCGCTCCCCGGCATCGAGGAAGGGGCCGAGGTCGAGTGGACCTGGGCAGAAGACGAGAGCGACGACATGATGCCTACGAGCTTCGTCCACGTGACCGTCATGCGGGCCGAGGTGGTGGCGGCGATGGCGCCGGTCCCCGGCGGCGTGTACGTCGACGCGACGCTCGGCGGCGGCGGCCACGCCGAGGCCATCCTCGAGGCCGAGCCCGAGGCTCGCCTCATCGGCCTCGACCGCGATCCCGTCGCCCTCGAGGCGGCCGGCCAGCGGCTCGCGCGCTTCGGCGATCGCGTGCGCCTCGTCCACACGACGTTCGGCCGCGTGGAGCGCGCCCTCGAGGAGATCGGCCAGGCGCCGGTGCAGGGCGTCTACGCCGACCTCGGCGTGAGCTCGCCCCAGCTCGACGCCGCGGAGCGGGGCATGAGCTTCCGCCGCGAGGGGCCCATCGACATGCGGATGGACCAGACCTCGGGCGAGACCGCGCTCGAGCTGATGGACCGGCTCGACGACGACGAGCTCGCCAACGTGATCTTCCGCTACGGCGACGAGCGCCGCAGCCGCCGCATCGCGCGCTCGATCAAGAAGGCCCTCGAGGAGGGCGAGCTCGCGACGACGCTCGATCTCCGCCGCGCCATCGTCCGCGCGGTGGGGCCGGTGCGCGTCGGCGGCGTCGACCCCGCGACCCGCACGTTCCAGGCGCTCCGCATCGCGGTCAACCGCGAGGTCGAGGAGCTCGAGGCGCTCCTCGAGGGGCTCCCGGCCGTAGTCGCCCCCAGCGGCCACGCCGCCATCATCTCCTTCCACTCCCTCGAGGACCGCCTCGTGAAGCAGGCCTTCAAGGGCGACGACGCGTGGCACGTGGTCACGAAGCGGCCGCTCGTGCCCAGCGACGACGAGGGCGCGCAGAACGTCCGCGCCCGCAGCGCCAAGCTCCGCGTCGCGCGCCGCGCAGGGGAGGACTGATGGATCCCCGCCGCGCCCGGCTCTTCGTCGCCACCTGGACCCTCGCCGTCGTCGCCGCGGTGTCGGCGTTCGTGCTCCACCTCGCGCTCCGCGGCAAGACGGTGGCGCTCGGCTACGAGCTCGGAAAGGCCCGCAGCGAGCAGGCCCGCCTGCGCGAGGTCAAGCGCGTGCTCGAGCTCGAGTCGGCGAGCTACAAGACGCCGGAGCGCGTCGAGATCGTCGCGCGCTCGCTGCTCGGCATGGAGCCCGCGGGGCCCGATCGCATCATCGTCATCGGCGCTCGCACCGAGACCGCCCCGGCGGTCGCCGGGAGCGATCCGTGAAGAACCTCCTCCCCGAGCGCGCGAAGTGGATCAAGATCCGCATGGGCCTCCTGTGCGGCATCATGGCCCTCGGGCTCGGCGGCTTCGTCACCAGCGCCTACCGCGTGCAGGTCGAGGACAACGCCGAGTGGCGCACCACCGCCGAGAACCAGCGCCAGCGCCGCCTCCACATCGAGCCGAAGCGCGGCACGATCTACGATCGCAACGGCACCCAGCTCGCCGTCAGCGTCGAGGTCCCGAGCGTCTCCGTCGACGCGGTCGAGATGATCCGCGGCGTCGAGAAGAAGGAGGCGCAGGACGCGGTGCTCAAGGACGCGGCGGTCCGCGTGGCCGCCGCCCTCCACCTCGACGCGACCGAGGTCCACGGCAAGCTCGCCCAGAAGCGCCGCTTCCTCTGGCTCAAGCGCCGCGTGAGCGGCGACGAGGCCCAGGCGATCCGCGATCTCGGCGATCCGAAGAAGACGCCGGTGCCGGTGCGCGGCCTCGCCATCGAGGGCGAGGGCAAGCGCTACTACCCGAGCCGCGAGCTCGCCGGCACCGTGCTCGGCTTCGTCGCCCCCGACGGCTTCGGCAAGGACGGGCTCGAGCTGGCGATGGACGAGGAGCTCCGGGGCAAGGTCGAGGAGGTCAAGGGCCTCCGCGATCGCAACGGCCGCCTCATCTTCTCCGAGGGCACGACCGACGAGTCGGCGCTCGCCGGGCACAACGTGCACCTGTCGATCGACGAGGGCATCCAGCACGTCGTCGAGCGCGAGCTCGACGCCGCAGGCCGCACCTACGAGACCAAGGGCGCGTCGCTGGTGGTGATGGATCCGAACACCGGCGAGATCCTCGCGATGGCGGCCTCGCCCGGCTACAACCCGAACGACTACGGGGAGTTCGAGGCGGACTCGCGGCGCGACCGCGCCGTCACCGACCGCTTCGAGCCCGGCAGCGTCATGAAGGTCTTCACCGTCGCCGCCGCCCTCGCGGCGGGGACGCTCAAGCCCACCGATCAGATCTTCTGCGAGAACGGGACCTACCAGCTCGCGAACGTCACCATCCACGACACCCACAACAACGGGTGGCTCAACCCCACCCAGGTCCTCGCCAAGAGCTCGAACATCGGCGCGCTCAAGATCGCGCTCGCCCTCGGCGAGCCCGCGCTCTACTCGGCGTTCCGCCGCTTCGGCTTCGGCGAGCCGACCGGCCTGCCGCTGCCGGGCGAGGCCGCGGGCGTGCTCCGCCCGAAGGGCCGCCCGTGGTTCGAGGTCGAGACCGCGAACGCGTCCTTCGGTCAGGGCATCAGCGTCACCACCGTGCAGCTCGCGGTGGCGATGAGCGCGATCGCCAACGGGGGCCGCCTGCTCGAGCCGGTGCTCGTCCGCAAGGTCACCGACGCGCGCGGCAACGTCGTCCGCGAGAACGCGCCGCGGGTGCGCCGCGAGGTCGTCCCCGCCCACGTCGCGAAGACGGTCGCGGAGATGCTCACCGCGGTCGCCGAGGACGGCGGCACCGGCGTCGAGGCGGCGCTCACCGGCTACCGCGTCGCCGGCAAGACGGCGACGGCGCAGAAGGTCGACGGGAAGACCGGGAAATACTCCGAGGACAAGTACACCGCGTCGTTCGTGGGCTTCGTGCCCGCCGATCGCCCGCGGCTCGTCATCGCCGTCGTCTTCGACGAGCCGATGATCGGCCGCTACGGCGGCGATCTCGCGGGCCCCGTGTTCCGTCGGGTCGCGCAGTCGAGCCTCCGCTACCTCGGCGTGATGCCGAGCGCGCAGAACGTCAAGCTCTCCAAGGTGAAGGAGGACGCCGACGCCCACGCGGCGGGCGCGCTCGGCGACGCCGGCGCTCCGGTCGCCGCGAAGCCGAAGGACACGCTCGCCGCTCCCCCGACGCCGGGGCCGGTCGGGCCGCCCCTGCCCGCGAACGTGAAGGTGCCCGAGCTGATCGGGCTCCCCGCCAAGGAGGCGGTGCGCGCCGTCGGCGCCGCGGGGCTCGTCCCCGAGATCGAGGGCACGGGCAAGCTCGTGAAGCAGAACCCGAGCCCCGGCTCGCAGGTGCCCAAGGGCTCGAGCATCCGCCTCGTCTTCGAGCCCTCTTCTTGATCGGCCCTCCCCGGCGGGGCCGTTCGTGAGCGGACCATCATCGCGGCGTGAGCATTTGTGGCGCACCCTCGATCGGGGTCGCGCCGGGCGAACTATCCGTCTACGCACGGGTCATGCGCTCTCTCCGCTCTGGCTCGCTCTGCGCTCTCTTGGTCCTGGCGGGTTGCGTCGCCGTCGCTCCGCCCGAGGGGGCCGACGAGTCGGTGGGCACGACCACGGACGACATCACCCTCCTCGGCTTCGACTGCCCGCCGTGGGCGCCGTGGGCGGGCGGGTGCGCGACCGCGCTCGCGCTGCCGAACGTCGTCACCCACCACAACGACAACTCGCGCACCGGGTGGAACCACTTCGAGCGCACGCTCAACACGGACGATCTGCGCGCGACCCAGTTCGGCAAGCGCGCGACGTGGACGGTCGACGGGCAGATCTACGCCCAGCCCCTCTTCGTGTCGCGCGGCGCCGGCGGGCGCGACCTCGTGATCGTCGCCACCGAGCACAACAAGATCTACGCGTTCGACGCCGACGCCGAGGGGGACTCGCCGACGCCCGTGTGGCAGCGGTTCTTGGGCGTGCCCTACCGCGTCACGCCGACCGACCATCCCGACGTGCACAACATCAACGTCTGGCCGGAGATGGGCATCACCTCGACGCCGGTCATCGACATGACCACGCGCTCGATCTACGCGGTCTCGCTCCAGATGGGCGATCACCTGACCCCCCGGGGTACGAGGCGCACCTTCGGCTTCAAGGTGCACGAGCTCGATCTCGCGACGGGCGCGGTGAAGCGTTCGGCCTGGCTCGACCCCGTCGCCTTCACCGGGCCCCGGCCGAACGACGTGAAGGAGCTCGACCCGCGCCTCTACGTCCAGCGCGCGGCGCTCCTCCTCTCGCAGGGGCGGATCTACGTGGGCTTCGCGTCCAACCTCGGAGACGAGGGCTACGAGTGGCACGGCTACCTCGTCGCCGTCGACAAGAGCACGCTGAAGCCCGCGGCGACCTTCATCACCACCCCGACCACGCGTGAGGGGGGCGTGTGGCAAGCGGGGGCGGGGCCGGCGGCGAACCTCTTCGGCGACGTCTTCGTCGAGTCCGGCGACGGCGAGACTCCGGTCCCGGGTGACCCCCCTCCGCCCCAGGAGGACTCGAACTCGCTGCTCCAGCTCCGCTACTCGGCGGCGTCGGGAGCCCTCACGGTGGCTTCGAAGTTCAGCGTCCCCGTCGGCTACGACAACGACTTCGGATCCATGGGGCCGATGCTGATCCCGTGGCTCCCGTACGTCGTCAGCGGCGGCAAGGACGGCGTCCTCTTCGTCCACTACCAAGGCGCGCTCTCGCCGCCCGTCCAGCAACACGACTTCGATCCGCGCCCGCCGAAGGAGCGGGTCCCGCGGGCGCTGGTGGGGAGCCCGATCACGTGGACGGCGGGGGCGAAGCCGCACGTGTACGTCTGGCCGGCGCAAAGCACGCTCCACGACTTCGCGCTGTCTCCGTTCGCGGCGAAGCCGCTCGGCGCGCCGAGCACGCCCGCCGCCAGCCCTCCCGTCGGGTGGTTCGGCGGCCACCTCGCCGGCTCGTCCGACGGCTCTCGCGCCGGCACGGGGGTCGTGTGGGCCAACGCGACGACGGGGGCGGAGAAAGGGTCGAGCCTGCTCGTCGCCTACGACGCCGCGAACGTCACGCGCGAGCTCTATCGGTCCACGCTCGACTACCGGGATCCCGTGACGGGCTCGGGTCGCATGAGCACGCCGATGGTGGCCGCCGGTCGCGTGTACCTCGCGACACAGGAGCCGTGGCCGTACCGCGAGCACCCGACCGATCACCTGTTGCCCGCGGGGACCGTGCCGTCCGGCTACGTCAACGTCTACGGCTTGCTGGACTCCGCGCGTGACGTCGTGAACGTCCCGCCGCCGCCGGCGTGCGTCGAGTCTTCGACCCCGGCCACCGGCACGTGGACCGAGATGTACACGAAGTACTTCGGGCCGGGCTCGCTCGGTCACTGCACGAGCTGCCACGTCAAGGCCACGAGCTTCTCCATGGCGTCGGCCTCCTCCGCCGACGTCTTCGCGGCGTTCAAGTCGAAGCTCGTCACCCCGGGCACCACCGACCCGCAGAAATCTCAGCTCGGGAGCACCGTGGCTCCGCCGACGACGCCGCTCGTGTGGTTCAACATGGGCTCGATGCCCAAGCCCGAAGCGCCCAAGTGCAACCCCACCGCGGTGCGCGCAGTGAACGACTGGCTCCGCGCCGGCGCCCCGGGACCCTGACCTCGCGACGCCGCGTCAGCGCGTCGCGCTCGGCGTGCCGCCGCCCGAGGATGGCCCGAACCCCGAGGTCTGCCGCGGGAGGAGGCGGAGCCGCGCGTCGCCGACGTGG
>JAEUKG010000477.1 GCA_016794325.1 Myxococcales bacterium
CAGCTTCCGCGCGCGACTCACCGGCTTTCCGGAGGTCGAGCCCGAGGGCACGCCGCCGAGCCGCTTCGTGGTCGCCTTCGACGCGCCGGGCCGCATCCGCGCATACCGGGAGGCCTTCCTCCACGCAGGGTCGGCGCTGGATCTCGGGCGCGTTCGGCTCGTGACGCGCGATCCGAAGGTCACGGTCATCGGCCCCGAGGGCGGCACGGCGACCGACTCTGCGGGCAAGGTCGAGGTGGTGGTCCCTGCCGGCGCGCTCGCGGCGCCGGTGCCGATCCAGATCACGCCCTTCGACAAGCGCGAGGACTTCTCTGCGCCCCTACCCAACGCGACGATCACGATGTACGGCTTCGAGCTCGAGCCGAGCGGCACGACGTTCGCTCAGCCCGTGACGCTGCGGGTGCGCAACGACAAGAGCTTCCCGACGAGCATGGCGATCCCCGTGGGCTACTTCGACGAGGTCGACGGACGCTGGCACCACGAAGACGTCGCGACGTGGGACGGTGCGCGCTTCGCGTCCAAGACGACGCACTTCTCGGCGCACGATACGAACGCCACTGGAAAGTACGAGCTCGTCATCGCGGTCAGCGGGGGCCCGGATCCCAACGCGGAGGGGAGCAAGGTCTGCGGTGGGAGCAGCGTCACCCTCGGCAGCGGTGACCTCGCGCAGGACTTCGGAGCGCCGAGCTACGTGGTGCAGGGGCAGGCCGTCGGGGTCTCGCTGAACTACAACGGACAGAAGGCCGCTTCGACGCGGATCGGCGCGGCGGGCACCTCGGGAGCCGCGGCGCCGCCTTCGGGCGTCGCCGTTCCGGTGCGCGGCATCAAGGTCTCCGCGTCCTGCGTTCCGCAGGGCTCGGGCGGCGGCGGCGGCGGGTGCGGCGGCGGCGGTGGGGGCGGCGGCTGCGGCGGTGGCTTCTCGTCCTTTCGGGGCAACATCGAAGCGCTCATGGCGCTTCGCGGTCTCAGCGCCACGACGGACGTGGCGGACGGTGACCGTGAGCTCGGCCTCGACGGCAGCGTCGATCTACCGCTTCAGGGCGACGGGACGTTGCCGAGCTCGGGAGTGTTTCCGCAGCGAGTCAACTTCCTGGGAGGCACCTCGGCGTGCGCCAGCGGCGGGACGTTCGGCGTCTCCGCCCCGAACGCTCCAGGGATCTTGCTCACCGGCGTCGAGCGTGGCCCCGCGGTCCTGACGCGGCCGGTGCTGGTGCACCACCGGCACGCGTCGTCGGTCGGTGTGGGCTGGGCGCTCGGAGGGCTCGAGCGCGTGTACCGAGCGCCGGGCAGCGACTACGCCGAGCTGGTGCTCGGGAGCGGTGCGCACGAGACGTTCCGGCCGCGCGCGTTCGCGAAGCTCCTCTCCCCGGTCGAGAGCCTCCTGACGATCGCGCGCGACGAGGCGACGGGCGAGCTCTTCACCGCCACCGCGGCCGGAGAGATCCAGGCGCTCACCGTGAGTGGGTCGCGCACGACGATCCTCGCGGGGCTCTGGGGCGGCGAGGTCCCGCTCGCGATGGCGACGGGTAGCGTGGGCGGTTCGCGGCGCTACTACGTGGTCCTGCCGACACGGCTCGTGGAGGTGGGACCCGGGGGGGTGTCGGTGCTCGCGGCCCGCGCGCCCGCGGCGACGGGTGACTACGCCGATCAAGCCCCCGGGGTCGCGCTCCGCGGCGCGCTCCTCGTGTACGCCGACGGGGTGACGCCGGCGCTCCGGCGCTTCCGGATCGGCGGCGCGGCCCCGGCGGCGGAGGCGCTCTCGCTCGCGACGGGCGGCGACGTCGACCTCCACCCGCGCGCGAACCTCGGCGGGGTGCGGTTCGCGGCGCCGCACGGGCTCGCGTTCGCGCCGGACGGAAAGCTGTATCTTGCAGACTTCGAGAGGAACGCGGTGTACGCGATCGCGCCGGACAGCGCGGGTGAGATCGGCGCGACGAGCGCGGTGACGCTGGTGGTCGGCGACGGCGACGCGCAAGTCCTGCCGCCGCTCGGCGTCGCCGGCCCTGGGGAGCGCTTCTCGACGCGTGCGCCGGTGGGGCTTTCGTTCTCGTCCGCCAACGAGCTGCACGTCCACTCCGCGTCCGGCGTCGTGACGTACGACGTGTCGGCCAAGGAGGCGCGCTGGCTGTATTTCGCCGGTGGCGTGGACGAGATCGGCGTGCTCACTCTGGGCCCGGCGCCGGGCTCGCTCGTCGCGCTCTCGCCCACGAGCTTCTTGGTGACCAAGACGAACGGTCTCGTGGGGGTGTATCGCATCGACGTGGACCGGCTCTCGAGCGAATTCGAGCCAGAGCGCACGATGGCGCGCGACGGGAGCGGCTACGTCCTCACCGACGCGGCGAGGGATCGAGCCTCACGCTACGACGCCGCCGGCCGCTTGGTCGAGGTGAAGCGGCGGAGCGGCGAGCGCCTCGTGGCCTACGAATACGCCGACGCCAAGAGCGAGCGCGTGGCGCGGATGCTCGACGCGCGCGGCGACGCGACCACCTTCACGTACGCCGGCGGCAAGCTCGCGACGATCACGGATCCGCGCGGGCGCGTCACACGGCTCACGATCGACGGCCTCGGCGACTTGCGCACGATCGAGGAGCCGGACGGGGCGACGACGAGCTTCGAGTATGCCGGGCACCGTATGGTGAAGAAGACGAGCCCGAAGGGCGACGTCACGACGTACACGTACGCGGCCGACGGCACGCTCGCGAGCTCGACGAAGCCGGCGGGCGAGACCTACACGTACAGTCCGGCGCTCACGCAACCGTCGTCGAAGCAGAACGGCTTCATCGTCCGTCGCGGCTCGTACGTGGATCCGCGGGGAGTCACCCACGACTACACCCTCAACGCGAAGAACGAGCTCGAGGCCGAGACGACGGTGGCCGACGGCGTCACGCGCGTCTGGCGCAAGAGGTACGCGGTGAACCTCGACGCCCTCGCCGCCGACATCCGGCAAAACCGGATCTTCGCGACCGAGACCGAGCTCGTGAACGACGTGCGCCTCACGCCGGTCGTGAGGTATGACGGCAAGGGTCGCCCGATCGGGTTGGTGCGTGCCCTCTCCGGAGGCCTCGACCACGCGTGGACCTGGCGCGACGACGACCGGCTCGGCAGCCACACGTTCAACAGCGGCACCGTCGAGACGTACACCTACGATGGCGCGGGGCACCTCGCGGCGACTGCGGTCACCGGCGCGCAGCCCGGGCCGAGCGCGGCGTGGACGCACCGAGCCGACGGACAGCTCGACACGTCGACGGCGCGGGGCGTGACGACGACCTTCCGGTACGACGCGACCGACCAGCTCGTCGGCTGGTCCGACACGTTGGGACGCAACGTGACGCTCACGCGCGATCTCTACGGCAACGTCGCCTCGCGCGACGACGGGCAGGCGAAGAGCTTCTTCGGCTACGACGTCATGAACCGCCTGCTCACCGCCCGCGACGCGCTCGGCAACGTGACGACGCTCGGCTACGGCCTGCCCGGGTGCGGCTGCGCCGAGCTGGATCTCGTCACCAGCGTCCGCACCCCGGATCTCGCGCCGGGCGAGGAGTGGCGGCTCGCCTACGGGCCCGAGGGCCGCGTGGCGTCGATCACGGACCCGCACGGCTTCACGGAGCGCTACGAATACGAGCCGACCGGTGAGCTCAAGGCGGTGACCGACCGGCTCGGTCGCGTCACGACGACGACCCACGATCAGCTCGGGCGCGCGCTCGCGACGCTCGACGCGCTCGGCCGGCGCCGAGGCCTCACCTATCCCGTCCCGACCACGAACCCCGCGTTCACCGACGCGGGCACCCTCGTGGGCCCAGCGCTCGTCGCGGGCTCACCCGACGGGACCGCGGCGTCGACGAGCCGCGGAGGGAGCCTGCGGAGCGGGGAGTATCAAGTGGGCCAGGACGACCTCGACACCGAGGGATACCCCGCGCGGACGGAGCTCTACCGCGACGCGACGCTGACCCTCGCCCTGTCGCGGAGGTTCGACAACCACGGCCGCCTCGTGGAGCGCAAGGACAGCCGGTTCGTGGCGGGCTCGAGCTACCGCTTCGAGTTTGCGGGATACGACGACCGCACGACGGCGCCCCTCCCGACGCTCCTCGACGGCGCGGCGCCGAGCTTCTACACGACAAGCTCCGACACCGCCTTCGTCACGCGGAGCAGGGAGCTCTTCTCCACGCAGGTGAAGGGCCTCCAGCGCAACTACGGAAACGCGCAATACGACCTCACACGAGACGCCGGGCAGCGAGTCATCGCCCGCGCCACCACCTTCACCCGCGACTTCGCGGCGGGCGGCACCTCGTTCGCGGGCCCGCCGGCGACCTACGAATACGCGCCGACGGGGTACTTGTCCCGCGTCGTCAACGTCGATGGGACGCACACCTACACCTACGACTCCCGAGGCCTCCTCGCGAAGCAGACCATCGGCGGCGAGGGCGACTATCTCTACACGTATGATGTGCTGGGCCGCCTCGCGACCCTCACCTTTCCCGATGGCCACGTGCGGCGGCAGAGCTACGATAGTCAGGGGCGGATGATCCAGCGTTGCTACGAGTACTCCGGCGGCGGCGCCACGCGGTGCTACACCGCGATGCACGACGCCGTGGGCAACGTGGTGCGGATGACGGATCCGGAGGGCACGGACGTCTTCGTCGTCGACGCGCTCGACCGGCTCACCTCCCACACGCGGCAGACCGCGGGCCAGCCCGACGTGGTTGCAACCTACACCTACAACGCCCTCGGCGCCCTCAAGACGCACGCGGGGATCGCGGTCGACGACGAGCGGCCGCGCCTCGACGGCGCGGGCACCGCGGCGGCGGGGATCGCGGCGAGTGTCGGCGGTCAGCCGGTCGACCTCGACGTCGACGGCAAGGTGACCTCCCTGAGCGGCACGACGCTCCGCTGGAGCAGCCGCGCCCAGCTGGTGGAGGCGCAGCCGCCGGTGCCCGCGCCCCTCGAGACGTACGGCCACGATGGCTACCTCCGCCGCATCTCGCGCACTGCGGGCGCGGTGGAGGAGTTCTACGTCTACGAGGGCGACAACCGCATCGGTGTCGTCCACGAGGGCGCCGCGGGGGCCGTGGTCGTTGACGAGACGGTCCTCTTCGCCGGCGTCGACGACGCCCTGCGATTGAAGCGCGGCTCGCAGGTCGTGTACTTCGAGACCGACCTCGCCGGCAACGTGCGCCGCCTCCGCGCCCCCGGCGGAGGCGACCTCGGCGGATACCGCTACTCGGCCTTCGGCAAGACCCTCGAAGACACCGCGACGGTCACCCAGTCGCTCCGCTGGAAGGGGCGCTGGTACTCCCAAGTCGCGGGCGGCATCTACGACGTCCGCGCTAGGCAGTGGAGCCCGCAG
>JAEUKG010000504.1 GCA_016794325.1 Myxococcales bacterium
GGGGAGCTTCCACCCCGAGTGGGTGACGATGCCGACCGCGCCCGGCGGCGCCCCCGCTTAGACGACCTCGGGGTCGGTGGGCTCGCCGACGCAGACCTCGAGGTGCGCGTCGGGAGACTCGGTGCGGTCCTTCGCGAGGAGCGAGTCTTCGTCGTCGCGGAGCTCGGCGTCGAGGTCGAGCCGCGCGCGCCGCTTGCCGTTGGCGCTCGTGGCCTCGGCCGCGAACACCTCCACCACGTGGCAGCCCTCGTCGAGCTCCACGGGCGCGGTGCCGGAGCCGTCGACCCCCGCGCGCTGGGTCGATCGGGTGAGGACCTCGCCGCCGGTCCGCTTGGCGCGGCTCTCGGCGGCGTCGGCGCGGCGCTCGACCGGCGGCAGCGGCGGCAAGAGCCCCGGATCCTGCGGGGGCGCGGTCGCGCCGCCGGTGCGCTCGGGGAGGACGGCGCGGAGCTGCGGCGCCGGCGTCTTCGACCACGCGACGACGATCTCGAGCGCGCCGCGCCCCGCGTCGCTCGTCACCACGAAGCTCTTCGGGGCGTTGCCGCAGCGCGACAGCTCGAGGACCCCGGCGAAGCTCGACGAGCGCCCCGGCTCGTCGACCAGCGGATCTTCGCTCGCGCCGGCGATCTTCGCGTGGAAGCTCATGCCGCGCGCGCCGACGATCGCGACGCTCACGCACGCGCCCTTCGGCTCGGGGAGCACGACCGTCGCGCTGTCGTCGTCGTAGAGGAAGCGCGGCGCGAGCGTGGACACCTCGGCGCCGGCCTTCTTCCACTCGCCGGCGACGCGGTGCGCGGCGTCGCGCACCTCCTCGGCCGACGCCGGGGCGGAGGCGGCGAGCGCGAGGCTCACCACGACGGAGAGGCGGACCGCGCGGCGCACGGCCGGGCAGCTTAGCAAAGACTCGCTCACGACACGCCGAGGATCGCGCGGATCGCCGACAGCGCCGCGTGGGCGCCCTCGGCGACCTCGCGGGCCTCGGGCGCGAGATCGTCGAGCCACGCAGGCGCGACAGGGGCAGGCGCGACAGGGGCAGGCGCGACAGGGGCAGGCGCGACAGGGGCAGGGGCGCCGGGGGCCGGGGCGCCGGCCTCGGCCGGCAGGACCGTCACCCCCGTACGCTCGAGGTAGAGCCTCTCGACGGCCCCCGCGGTTCCGTGCAGAGTGCACCGAACCTCGGCCGCCGACAGCTTGGCCTGCCCGGCCTCGCCGACCTCGGCGAGGCGCGCCTGGCGGACGTAGCGGAGCTTCAGGAGGGCGCGCGACACGCGGCCCCCTTGAGGTAGTCCTCGCGCGCGAGGGCGCGGGGCCGCGGGCCGGCGCAGAGGGCGCAACCCGGGCGTTTGGGGACGGCGAGCGCGCGCAGCGTGTCGGCCTTGCCGTCGAAGGTGAAGAGCCGGCCGAAGGGCGCCTGGCCGTCGAGGACGCCGAGGGCGAGGCTCGCCTGGAGGGCGCCGACGACGCCGACCACGGGCCCCATCACCCCCGCCTCGTCGCAGTTCGGCGCCTCGTCCTCGGGGATGTCCTCGAAGAGGCAGCGGTAGCAGGGCCCGCTCGGCCCGGCGGCGAGCGCGGTGCCGTACCAGCGGACCGCGGCCCCGTGCACCACCGGCACGCCCGCGAGGCCGCAAGCGTCGGCGGCGAGGAACTTGGTCGGGAAGTTGTCGGCGCCCTCGATCACGACGTCGAAGCGACGGACGAGCTCGAGCGCGGTCTCGGGCAAGAGGCGCGCGCGGATGGGCTCGAAGCGCGACGACCCGCCGAAGGCCTCGAGGGCGCGCGCCGCGGCGAGGACCTTGGGGGCGCCGACGTCGCCCTCGCGGTAGAGGATCTGCCGGTGGAGGTTCGACGGGTCGACCTCGTCGTCGTCGAGGAGGGCGACGTGGCCGACCCCCGCCCGCGCGAGCGCGATCGCGGCGGGGCAACCGAGCCCGCCGAGGCCCACGACCAGCGCTCGGGCGTTCTTGCGCGGCATCGTGGGTCGGTTCCATAACACGCCCCGTCGACGCGGGGTACGATGGCGGCCCGTGATCGGCTCCCCCGAAGCGCACGCCCTGCTCGCGCGTTACCCCGCCATCGATCTGCACGCCGACTCGCTCATGTGGACGCGGTGGATCGGCTACGACCTCCACAAGCGGCACAGCCCGCCGCTGCCCAAGGCCGCGCTCGGCGGCCACGTCGACGTGCCGCGCATGCGCGAGGGCGGCATGGGCGCGCAGTTCTTCGGGCTGGTGTCGCTGCCCATCGCCGACCGGATGAAGGGGATGGCGCGCGTCATCGACGAGCAGATCGACGCGCTCGAGGAGACGATCGCGCGAAAGCCCGACGCGCTCCGCCTCGTGCGCACCGCGGCCGACGTCGAGCGCGCCCAGGCCGACGGCGCGGTCTCGGCGCTCCTCGGCATCGAGGGCGCGCACGCGCTCGAGGGCGATCTCGACAAGCTCGACGGCTTCGCCGCCCGGGGCGTCCGCTACCTCGGGGTCCTGCACTTCTCGTCGAACGAGGCGGGCTTCCCGGCCTACGGGCGCGGCCGCCGCGACCAGGAGGGGCTCACGGCGTGGGGCTTCGCGCTCGTCGAGCGCTGCGAGGCGCGCGGCGTCATCGTCGACCTCGCGCACATCAACAAGCGCGGCTTCCTCGACGCCTGCCGGGTGGCGAAGAAGCCGCCGATCGTGAGCCACACCGGGGTCCTCGGCGCGTTCGAGCACTGGCGCAACATCGACGACGAGCAGCTCCGCGCGGTGTCCGACAAGGGCGGCGTCGTCGGGGTGATCTTCTGCCCGCGCTTCGTGGGCGGCGACGGCCTCGAGCCGGTGGTCAAGCACCTCCTCCACGTCATCGGTCAGGTCGGCGAGGACCACGCCGCCCTCGGCAGCGACTGGGACGGCTTCATCGTCCCCACCGCCCCCCTCGCGGATCCGACCGGGATACCGCTCCTCGTCGACGCGCTCCTCGGCGCCGGCCTCTCGGAGCGCACCATCGCGAAGGTCGTCCGGCTGAACACCCTCCGCGTCCTCGCCGAATAGCCCGCGCCCGCGGTGCGCCGTGGAGGTGCCCTCCCGTCGTACGGATATCGGGCCTTCGGAGCGTGATTCGTTCGGGCACGGGCACGGGCACGGGCATGGGCACGGGCCGTACTTCGAATGGGACGCCGTTCATCGACGACGGCGGGGGAGTTGCGCGAATAGCTCTTTCAAAATCGCTACTTGCGGTCATGTGGGGAGGCTCGTGAGTCCGCTCACGTACGACGAGGTGGCAGACCATGGTCCAAGCGGCGCTGCGTGATACCGTGTCGGGCGTGGACGCGTCCCTCGAGCCGATGTCGCCGCCCGCCGAGGGCGCCGCGCCCGCGAGCGCGAGCGACGCCGGCGAAGCGACCGCGACCCTCGCGAAGCCGAAGAAGAAGGACCCGGGCCCCGGCGGTCCGGTCTTCAAGGCGCTCTTCGGCCCGGGGACGACCTACTTCTCGATCGCCGCGCTCGCCGCGTCGGTGGTGATGCCCACGACCGGCCTCGGCTTCGTGCTCTGCTGGTTCAAGAACCTCACCGGACTCCCCTGCCCGGGCTGCGGCCTCACCCGGAGCTTCGCGTGCATCTCGCACCTGCACTTCGGCGAGGCGCTGCACTACCACCCGTTCGGCCCGATCATTTACGCGGTGGCCCTCACGTCGGTCGCCGCCAAGATCGCGGGCGAGGCGCGGCGGGCCCGCCTCGCGGCGCTCTTCGATCGCCACCGGCGGCTCGCCTCCGCCATCTACTGGAGCCTCGTCGGCTCGTTCATCGCCTACGGGCTCGTGCGCCTCGCCCTCGTCGCGCACGACCCGACGCTGTTTTCCCACGTCTGAAGCCATCACCTCCGCCGCTCGGGGAGCCGCGGAGGTCCAAAGGGAGGAGAGAACATGGAAGTGGTGCTTTTTGGGCTCGGAGCGCTCTTTTCGCTCGCGGCCCTCGTCTGCAACATCATCGTGCTCATCCACGCCTTCAAGGAGAGCGTGGGCCAGGGCTTCCTGTGCCTCTGCGTGCCTTGTTACGGCCTCTATTACATGTTCGCCAAGTTCGACCACCCGAAGAAGGGCCTCATCATCGCGGGCTCGCTCGGCGGCGCGATCATCGGCAACGTCTGCCAAGCCGCCGCGCGCTCGATGGGCGGAGGCGGCCTGGGTGGCGGCGGCTACGGCGGGGGGAGCTACCGGTAGAAGGCTCGGGCGAAGGCGGCCCAGCTCGACCACTTGTCAGGCCCAAAGCCGCCGTGATACCACCCTGAACATGCGTCTATCGACCTTGGGGGCTTTGCTCGCGCTCTCGATCGCGAGCGTGGGGTGTCACTCGACCTACTACAGCTACTGCGAATCTCGGCAGCAGTGCGAGGGCGGCAACGACAAGGACATCGACGCGTGCGTCCAGTCGGCGCAAGGCGAAGAGGACGTCGCGAGCGCCTACGACTGCAGCGACGCGTTCGACAAATACGTCGACTGCTTCAAGGCCAAGGGGTCTTGCAAGAACGGCAACTACGACCTCTCCGGGTGCAGCAGCGAGTCGCAGGCCTACTCCTCGTGCAAGAAGGCCGCGAGCGGCAAGAAGTGAGGGCACGGCGATGATCGTCCAAGCGTCCAACCTCAAGCTCACCCTCGCGGCGTGCGGCTTCGTGGCGCTCGCCTCGATGGGGTGCAAGTCCACGTACAGCGACTACTGCAAGGCGCGGCAGGAGTGCGAGGGCGGCAACGACGCCGACATCGACGCCTGCATCGAGTCCTCGCGCGCTGGGGAAGACGTCGCGAGCGCCTACGACTGCAGCGACTCCTTCGACAAGTACGCCGACTGCTACAAGGCCAAGGGCTCGTGCAAGTCGGTGGGCAACACGAAGTTCTACGACCTCTCCGCGTGCGGGGAGGAGGCGAAGGCCTACTCGACGTGCACACAAGCGGCGAGCGGCCGCAAGTCGGGGAGCGGCTCGAACAGCGGGACGAGCTCGGGCAGCGGGTCGGGCAGCGGGTCCGGGTCGGGATCCAAGTCCTGACCCATGGCCGACAAGCGCAAGACCCGCCCTCCGGCGGGCCAGACGCAACGTTGGACTCCTGGTGACGTCGCAGTCGACGACGACGACGACGAGGACACGTCGCCCGCGACGACCCGCGACTTGCCGCCCGAGCTCGCGGGAATCCAAGACATCATCCCCCGAGGCCGCGCCGCGGCGGGGATCGAGATCCAGCTCGTCCACGACGCCCAGGGCACTGGGCGCAACAAGCCGTGGCGCGCCGCCGAGGTGTGGACGAAGAACCGCATCTACGGGATGGACTCGCTCATGGTCTGCTACGAGATCCTCGAGCGCGGGTCGGGCCGGCCCGAACCGAACCACTCGATGCTCGGCAGCCGGCTCGGCGGGGGCCGGCTCCGCAGCGCCGAGGCCGTGCGATTCAGCTACCCCTTCCCCCTGCCGGGGATGGAGGCGATGTTCACGCAGGGCAAGAAGTACGGCTACACGTCGATGGTCGAGCGCTTCGTGCTCCGCATCCGCTTGCTGAACACCGACGCCGAAGAGCATCCCCCCACGTGGGAGGAGATCGCGAGCCGATGGCCGGGCGCGAAGCCGAAGCGCTGACCGCCGCTCGGGCGCGCGCCTGCCCGCGCCCGTCGCCGCTCACCCGCGCCGCTCGCGCTGCGAGCACCCTCGCCGCGCTCGCCGTCCTCGGCTGCTCGAAGACGGACGAGCCGAAGCGCGATCCGTCGGTGACCACCACGACCGCCACCGCCACCACGACCGCCACCGCCGCTCCAGCGCCGTCGGGCTTCTCGATGATGCTCCCGCAGAACCAGCTCCGGTTCGTGGCGGCGGCCAAGGGCGCGGACGTCGCGTCCCTCGTGCGCGACGAGTCTCAGAAGCAGAAGGCGCTCGGGCGCCGCCTCCTGGTGTACGTGGGCGCGACCTGGTGCGAGCCCTGCCAGACGTTCCACCACGCGGCCGCCAAGGGCGAGCTCGACGGAGCGTTCCCCGATCTCACGCTCCTCGAGTTCGACGCCGACGCCGACGGCGAGCGCCTCCGCGCGGCGGGCTACACCTCGCGCTACATCCCGCTCTTCGCGCTCCCGTCCGCGGACGGCCGCGCCTCCGGAAAGATCATCGAGGGCTCGGTGAAGGGCGATCGCGCGGTCGCCGACATCACGCCGCGCCTGCGCGGGCTCCTCGCGCTCGCCGAGCCGCCGCGCTGAGCGCCTCCACCGCGCGACGCCGTCGCACGCGCGGCGACCGTGTGACGTTTTTGAAAAATGTTGCTTGATCGATCTCGCCCTGCGCCGTAGATACGCCGCCCATTCGTTAGCCGCGCGCTCACGGCGCGCGCGAGGAGGCCGGGGACAAGAGATGGCACACGGACGTCACATCAAGGTGCTTGGGCGCGGCGACTCGAGCCTGCTCGGCGACGCGAAGCGGGTCGAGACGATGCTGCGCGAGCTGATCGACATCCTCGGCATGCGCATCCTCGGCGAGCCGCACATGTACGAGGTCGAGACCGAGATCGCGAAGCTCGGCGTCGAGCCGTTCGAGGACGAGGGCGGCGTCACCGGCGTGTGCGTGCTCTCCACGTCGCACTGCTCGATCCACACCTGGCCGCTTCGGCCATTCTTCGTCATGGACGTCTACTCCTGCCGCGACTTCGACACCCGCGCGGTGGAGTCGCACCTCGGCAAGCTCCTCGGCGGCTACGATCTCCAGATCACCGACGTGTCGCACGCGCTCGTCTACAAGTACGAGCACGGCACCCCGGCCCACGTCCCGGTCGCCGCGCCGTCGCAGCCCATCGCCCGAGCCTAAATCCCAAAGGCCAGCAACCCCCCGAAGCGGGCGCCTCCTCCAAGGTGCCCGCTTCGAGCTTTTTGTCCTCCCAAACCCAAGCCCCGAACTCAAGCCCCGAACCCGAACCCGAACCCAAGCCCCGAACCCGAACCCGAACCCAAGCCCCGAACTCGAACCCGAACCCAAACCCCGAACTCGAACCCGAACCCAAACCCGAACCCAAGCCCCGAACCCGAACCCGAACCCGAACTCTTCGGACCCAAGCCCCGAACCCAAGCCCCGAACCCAAGCCCCGAACTCGAACCCGAACTCGAACCCGAACCCAAACCCCAAGCCCCAAACCCGAACCCGAACCCGAACTCTTCGGCGCCCCGCCCCGAACGTGGGCGCTCCGCAAGACGCGGTCTCCCCCCCTCCCGTCAGCGGATGAGGCCGGTGAGCAACGCATACACCCGGTCAGCGGAGGCGACGACGGCGTCAGCGGCCTCGGTGGTCGTGTCGTCCGCGAGGGCGGCGATCTCGACAGCGGCCGCGGCCTCGACGCACTCACCACGCGCGATCGCGAAGATGCGCGCCTTGTCCGCGTGGCTCACCCGCCCCGCGGCCTCAGCGACGTTGAGGCAGACGCTCTTGGCAGCCCGGAGTGCCTGATCGCGGAGCTTGGGGTCTCGGATGTCGGCCGCACGCACGGCGACCAGGAGCTCGGCCGCGACGGAGTAGGCGACGAGGCGGTGGTGAGGGAGGCGAGAGCGGGTGGGCGGCTTGGTGTCGGTCATGCCCGCTCGAGCGAAGGATGCGTGCCAGCGGCGAGCGCCCGGAGCGCGTGAAGTGGCGCCGCTGGCGCGGATCCTTCGCGTCAGGGCTGACCGACACCAAGCCGTCCACCCGCGGCGCAGCGCTCTGCGCGGAGCGGCTCCCGCTCTCGAGACATTCGGGTTCGAGCTCGGGTTCGAGCTCGGGGTCGGGGCTTGGGTTCGGGGTCGGGGCTTGGGTTCGGGGCTTGGGTGCACCAGCCCCGACTAGCTCGCGCGGGCCAGGAGCTCGGGACGCTCGTCGTCCAGCTCCACCGCGAACCGATACCGCCAAAGCTCCGGCGACTCCGCGCCGTTCTGCTCCACGCGCGTGACGCGGGCTTGCACGGCGACCATCCCCCGGTTCGGCACGAGGACGCGCAGATCCAGAGCGTCGCCCACGTCGAACCGGCTCGGGCTCGCGATGAGGAGGCTCCGCGCCGTCGCGTCGCGCGTGACCCCGACGCGGTGCTTGCGAGCCCCCGCGTCGATTTCGACCGCGAAAAACGCCTTCTGACGCGCCCCCGACCGACGATCCGTCGCGCTCATGCGACCAGAGCTAGCACGCGCGTCCTGCTTGGCCAAATTCGCCGCTGGCGTCACGCCGCCGCCTCGACCAGCCCGAACGCCGCGACGCCGCGCGACCGGATCTCGCGCCGCAAGGCTGTCTCCTTCTCGGGCTTGGCGCAGAGCAGCGCCGCGAGGTGCGCCGACCACTCGTCGAGCGCGAGCGGCCCGCACGGCCCGAGGTCGTCGGAGGTCCCACGGAGGATGGCCTTCCACCCCTCGACCTCCCCGCCGAGCCGCGCGCCCACCACCCACGCGTCACCGTCGGGCTCGAGCACGCCGGTCGCGACGAGCGCGCGGACGGCGTCGTCGTCGGCCTGCCCCGGCTCCACCCGGCCTCGAAACAGCAGCGCCGGCAAGAGCGCCGCGACCGAGAGCTCCTGCGACGCGAGGCACGCGTCGGCGATCGCCATCACGAACGTCGCGAACGGGTCGTCCGAGGCCGGCGGCAGCTCCGACGTCGTGTACGTCTCGGTCGGGACGAACGGCTCGAGCGGCTCCACCACGAGCTCCTCCTCCTCGGCCGACGCCACCGCGAGCTCCTCCTCGGCCGCGACCGCCGCGGCCGTCATCACGACCGCGCTCTCGAGCGGCGCGAGCGCGACCGGCGGACCCTCGAGCAGCGTGCCTTGCCACTCCGAGTAGTCCCACTCCTCGACCGCCACCTCCCCCAGAGGCTCCTCCATGGCCGCATCGGCCACCGGCGCCGGCGCTTCGGCCACCCTCGGCGCGCTCTCCGCCGCTACGACGCTCGGCGCGCTCTCCGCCGCCACGACGCTCGGCTCCAGGTGCAACCGCTCGGACGAGGGCTCGGGCTCCGCGACGACGACGGCGTCGACGTCCGTGTCCGGCAACGCCTCCACGTGGTGGGCGTGCATCGCGGTCGCCACCATCTCGAGCACGTGGTGGTCGTCGATGTCCTCGAAGCCCTCGTCGCCGTCGCCCTCGTCGTCGTCGCCCTCGTCGTCACCGCCGAGCACGGGCTCGAGGACGTAGAGCGCCGTCGGGCTCACCGGCGTCTCGGCCGGCGCCTCGGCCGCGATCTCGGCCGGCGCCTCGACCAACGCCTCGACCGCGTTCGACGCCGCGTTCGACGCGACCGCCGTCAGCGCCTCGATCGAGCGCGGCGCGCTCGGGCGCTCGATGACCCACTGCCCGTCGACGGTCGTGACCACGAAGATGGCCCCGTCGTGCAACGCGGGATTGTCGTTCGGGAACTCGGCACAAAAAGCGACCATTTCCGCACCCTTGGTTCGAGGATGCGACCACCATACCTACATTTGGCTACATGGCCCAGTTCGCCGCGAAATGGCGCCGCGGTGAGCCCGCCCGCGCTCACTTCACGATCGTCTTGCACCCGAGCAGGATGTCGATCTTGGTGCCCGCGCCGGCCTTCACCTTGTCGCAGGTCGTCGGGCAGAGCGAGATCTTCGTGGGCGTGCCCTTCGACGGATCGACGTCGTAGTACCAGCCGCCGGTCGCCGGATCGCACGCGCCCGCGTTGGCCTTGTTGGCGACGACGCTCTTGCCGCTTCCGTCGGTGAGCTGGACGTTCACCTTGTCGTAGTCCGGCGTGCCCGCCTCGGGCACCGGGACGTTGTAGTCGCACGGCAGCGCCTGGCCGCGGATCGCGTCGAGCGCCGCCTGGAACGCCGTCGTCACGTTGGTCGCCGTGTCGATGACGATGGCCTTGTTGGTGCCGCCCGCGTTCGCGATGGCGTCGAGGTTCGTCTGCGCCGTCGCCTTCTCCGCCGTCGTGAAGACGCCGATGACGAAGGTCTTGATGCCCGGAGTCCCCGTCTTGCCGGCGGCGGCGATCGCCGAGATGCCGGCGATGTCCTGCGGGGTGCACGCGGTGGGCAGGCCGTCGGTCGCGAGGAGGAGCACCACCGTGTGCCCAGGGTTCGCCCCCGCGAAGGTCTTCGCCTGGTTGATGCCGCCCTGCAGCGCCGCCGAGGTCGGCGTGTTGCCGTAGGTGACCTGGTTCGTGAGCGAGGTCTTGATGGCGGCCGCCGAGCCCGGGAGCGCGCCGATGGCGACGGCCGGAGCCTGGTAGTCGGTCGCGAAGCACCCCTCGTCGACGCAGCTCCCCGACGTGAAGGTGACGCAGGGCCCGATGAGGCAGTCGTATTGCGGATCGCCGCTCAAGCACGTCCCGCCGCCGATGAGGCAGGTGCCGAGATCGCGGCACGCCTGGCCGCCGCAGTCGCCCCCGTTGTCGCAGAACTTGATGGGGTCGGTGGCCGCGACCGGGTGGCACGCCTTCAGCGTGCATTTGCCCGAGCCCGTCGGGCACTGCGCCGACGAGGTGCACGTGTCGGGGACGCCCGCGTGCTTGAGCGGGAAGTACTGGAGCCCCACCCCGAGCCCGGCCGACTTCGGATCGTCGACGAAGTTCTTGAGCGCGTTCCGCACCGCGTCCCACTTCGTGGGGCCGGCCGCGGTCTTGTCCTCCATCGAGCCCGAGCGGTCGAGCATGATGTAGAGGTCGAGCGGCAGGAGCGTCGCCTTCTGCGTCTCGGTGGCGCACGCCGCGAGCCCGTCGGCGACGTCGGCGTCACCGCTCGACGACCCGAGCGAGCCGCTCGACGTGCCGCTCGACCCCGACGAGCCGCTCGACCCGCTCGACGTCGCGTCGGGCGTCTCGTCCGTGAAGCCGCTCGAGGAGCTGTCGCCGCACGCTTGCGCGAGGACCGTCAGCGCGACCGCGGCGGAGGTGAGGACGAGGCCGCGCGCGAGCTGCTCGCGCAGGCTCCGCCCGCGAAGGGCGCGGGGGTTCCGGGAAGCCGAGGAAGTCTTCATGGGGGCTCAATTCTACCCTCATTTTTGCTCAGGGCACGCTTTCCCGGTCGAAAGTTTGGCGCTAGCTTCGGCCTGTGCCGAACGCATACATCTCCGGGACGGGTTTCTACGTGCCGCCGCGCGTGGTGAAGAACGACGACCTTCGCACGCAGTACGGCATCGACACCACGCACGAGTGGATCCTGCAGCGCACGGGCATCGAGGAGCGCCGCTTCGCCGACGAGGGCGTGGGCTCGGCCGACCTCGCGGTCCCCGCCGCGCAGATGGCGGTGAAGAACGCCGGCCTGCAGATGAACGACCTCGACATGATCGTCTTCGCGACGCTCTCGTCGGATCACTGCTTCCCCGGCTCGGGCGTCTACCTGCAGGAGAAGCTCGGCCTGTGCAAGGGCGACGACGCCAAGTTCGTCGGCGCGCTCGACGTCCGCAACCAGTGCTCGGGCTTCATCTACAGCCTCGGCACCGCGGCCTCGATGGTGAAGGCGGGCGCGGCCAAGCACGTGCTCGTCGTCGGCGCCGAGACCCACTCGGCGGCCCTCGACCTCACCACCCGCGGCCGCAACGTCGCGTCGCTCTTCGGCGACGGCGCGGGCGCGGTCGTCGTCAGCGCGACCGAGGAGGACCGCGGCGTCCGGAGCTTCAAGCTCGGGGCCGACGGCCGCTTCGCCGACGTGCTCTCGCAGAAGGTCTGGGACATCAAGAAGCGCCCGTTCATCCCGCAGAACGCCGACGGCGTCGGCCAGATCGCCCCCGAGATGATGTGGGCGCAGATGGACGGCAAGCTCGTCTTCAAGAACGCGGTCGAGCGGATGATGCGCGCCCTCATGGAGGTGTGCGTGGCCGAGGGCATCACCGGCCAGGACATCGACATGTTCTTCTTCCACCAGGCCAACCTGCGGATCAACCAGTACATCCAGCAGCACCTCGGCATCCCCGACGAGAAGGTCTGCCACAACATCATGCGGTACGGGAACACGACCGCCGCCACCATCCCCATCCTCCTCGCCGAGGCCGAGCAGCAGGGCCGCCTCAAGCGCGGCATGAAGTGCGCGATGGTCGCGTTCGGGTCCGGCTTCACCTGGGGCGCGGCGATCGTGGACTGGTGACGGCGGTGGCGGCGAAGAAGAAGGCCGCCGCGGCCAAGGCCCCCTCCAAGCGCCCGCGCCGCGTCAAGGCCGAGGCCAAGAGCGCGGGGATCGGCCCCGCCGAGTCCCCGCTCGCGCCCTCGTCGCCCGAGGTCGCGAAGATTGTACAAACCATCGAATCGGACGGCGGCGCGGTGGTCGGCGCCTACCGCGATCCGCTCGGCGGGCACCCGCTTGTCCTCGCGGTCGTCCCCATCGACGCGATCGAGCCGACCCCCTTCCAGCGCGACCTCTCGGAGGCGCACCACAAGCGCCTCGCCGACGTGATCCAGAAGACGGGGCGCTTCCTCGACCCGGTCGTCGCGGTGACCTCGGGCTCGGGCTCCGGCTTCTGGACGCCGAACGGCCGCCACCGCCTCGAGGCGATGCGGCGGCTCGGCGCCAAGTCGATCACCGCCCTCGTGGTGCCGTCGCGCGAGATCGCCTGGCAGATCCTCGCGCTGAACACCGAGAAGGCGCACAACCTCAAGGAGCGCGCCCTCGAGGTCGTCCGCATCTACCGCGGCCTCGTCGCCGAGGACGCGTCGCGCGTCGAGTCGGGCTTCGCGTTCTACCTCGAGGACCCTGCGCTCGTCGTCGCGGGCGCGGCCTACGAGAAGAACCCGCGCTTCGCCGGCGGCGCCTACCACCCCGCGCTCCGGCGCACCCTCACCTTCCTCGAGCAGCCCATCGGTGAGGCGCTCGCCGCCCGCGAGGCCACCGCCAAGCTCCTCCTCGAGCTCGACGCCGCGGTGGGCAAGGTCATCGAGCAGCTCAAGGCGAAGGGCCTCGTGAGCCCGTACCTCCGCGCGTTCGTCGTCGCGCGCATCAACCCGCTGCGCTTCATCAAGGGCGATCCGCCCCCCGCCGACGAGCTCCTCGTGATGATGCGCCAGCGCGCCGAGCGCTTCAACGTCGGCAAGGTCGAGCAGCGCGATCTCGCGACCGCCGCCGGCCCGCCCGACGAAGAGGGCTGAGCGGCCCTACTTGCCGCAGAAGAGCTTCGCGGTCCTGGTGTACACGTCGACGATGGTCTCGCCCGTCGACGGCAAGCACACGAGCGTGCTCGCGTCGGGCGCGGTGAGGTCGCCGCAGGTCTGCGCGCGCGTCTGGGCGAGGTTCTCGCAGACGCCCACGCCGCCCGCCTGCGTCTGGCACTTCTGGTAGGCCTCGAACTGCGCGGTGGACTCGCCCTTCTGGAAGCAGGCCGAGCACGCGGCGCGATCGCACGACAAGAAGTTCTCGTACGCGGCGCCGCACCCGGTGTCGGTGGCGTTGTTCTGCACGAGCGCGATGCAGCCGGGGATGTTGATGTTGAAGTAGCCGTGGTCGAGCCGCCAGATCACCGGGCCGACCTTCGGCGCCGTCTCCGGCGTGTCGAGGCACGCCGCGCACGCGGCCTCCGACTTGAGGAACGACTGGCAGGCGACGCTGTTCCACGCGCCCTTGAGGCAGGCCTTGTAGTAGTCGTCGATCGCTTGGGCGGTGCACACCTTTTGGGGCGCGGCGGGCGGGACCCACGTCGGCTGGAAGTTGCTGGGGATGTTCGGGCTGCAGGCGCGCACGCCGCCGTCGCCCGCGTCGCCGCCGCCGTCGCTGCCGAAGAGCGGCGGTGAGCCCGTCCCTCCGTCCTCACCGCCCTGCTTCTCTTTGTCGAAGGTGCTCTCGTCGCTGCCATCGCACGCGATGACCGCCAAGACGCCGAAGAGCGCGATCCCCGCACCTGCCAGAAGACGAAGGTTCATGTTCCGCTGTCCCTGCAATCCCAGAGCCACCGGGGCACCTGGTGGTCGATGTGAGGACAAGTTACCGCACCATCGAAAGAACTCGCTAGCGCACATGGTGCGCAACCTCGCGACCCGTTTGTGGAAACCGGAATTTTTCACGATCACGTGGGTCCATCCCCGATCCGAGCCGGATCGCTCTTGATGCAGAGCCGATCCACATGAGGTCGATCACCCGCAGACGCCTACATGGGCGCTCTTTCCGTCGGCGCTGCACGATTCCGACTGCACCGACCGCTTGCTTCGTAACTACGCGAAACCTCGAGTGGTTTTTAGCAACTGGGTAACGCAGTTGGGGGTCCCGAGGCGTTGGCCCCAACCGTGCAAAAGGGGTGTTCCGTGAGGCGCGCGGGTAGCGCCCCCACCCACCTCGGAGGACTCATGTACGGAAAGCGCGTTCTGTTGGCGGCGGCGACGGTGTCCGGGATGCTCGGCGCGTTCGTGGCGTGCAGCGACCAGCTTGCGAGCTCCGAGAACGTCGGCGCGAACGCGGAGACCGTGAAGGCGGCGAGCGTGTCGATCACGGTCCTCAACGACGCGGGCCAGAAGGTCGGCTCGTGCGCCGGCGTCCTCATCGCCCCGCGCGCCGTCCTCACCGCCGGTCACTGCATCACCGGCAAGGTGAAGTGGCAGGTCGAGGCCGCCTCGGGCGCCAAGTCGACCGCCAACAAGGGCTACACCTTCGACTGGACCGCGCAGCAGCACTGCGAGACGGTGACCAGCAAGCACGACGTCGGCGTCATCGCCCTCGACGACGCGATCAACCTGAGCGCGTACCCGAGCCTCCCCTCGTCGGGCACCAACGACGGCACGCCCATCCGTCGCTCGACCCGCCCGGCCGGCCTCGCGCAGTTCGAGTTCCCCGAGGGTCGCGTCGCGAAGGCGATCAACCGCCCCCTCTTCTACACGACCTCGATGCCGACCACCGAGACGCTGGACACCGGCGGCGCGGTCTTCAACGACCGCGGGATGATCATCGGCGTGGTCGCCGGCCGCGGCTCGAAGAGCGGCGCCGCCTACATCGCGCGCGTCGACGGCGTCTTCAACTGGCTGAAGAAGCAGGCCACCTGCGGCGGCGGCGGCGCGGCCGAGATGCCCGAGGAAGAGGAGAGCGGCAAGCTCGGCATCCTCTGCAAGGGCAGCGGCGCCGGCGGCGGCAAGTGCACGAAGGACGCGGGCGGCGGCAAGACCTCGTCGTCCTCGTCGGGCGGCACCGGCACCTCGTCGTCGGGCGGCACCTCGTCGTCGGGCGGCAGCAAGAGCGACGGCGGCGTGTGCGACGGCGGCGGCAGCTCCGGCTCCTCGGGCAGCTCCGGCTCCTCGGGCTCGTCGGGTAGCTCCGGCGGCGGCAGCTGCGACAACGGCGGCGGCCACTGCAGCGGCGGCGGCTGCGACGGCAGCGGCGGCGACGGCGACAACAGCGGCTCGGGCGGCAGCTCCTCCGGCGGCAGCTCTTCGGGCGCGAGCTCGGGCACGGTCGGCTCGTCGTCGGGCTCGTCGGGCAGCTCGGGTTCGTCGGGCAGCTCGGGCTCGTCGGGCAGCTCGGGTTCGTCGGGCAGCTCGGGCTCCTCGGGCAGCTCGGGGTCGTCGGGCAGCTCGGGCTCCTCGGGCAGCTCGGGTTCGTCGGGCAGCTCGGGTTCGTCGGGCAGCTCGGGTTCGTCGGGCTCGTCGGGCAGCTCGGGCTCCTCGGGCAGCTCG
>JAEUKG010000512.1 GCA_016794325.1 Myxococcales bacterium
CTCCTCTTCGGGAGCGACGCGGCCAAGAAGGGCAAGGCGAGGGGGAAGAAGGCCAGCGCCTACGCGGGCATCGTGCCGCGGCTCGAGCAGCGCCTCGCGGGCGAGGCCGAGGCGGACGGCGGCGACGACGTCGACGACGCCAGCGGCGACCCCGACGAGGGCGAAGGTGCGATCGGCGACGACGAGCTCGGTCGCTTCGCGGTCCGTCGAACGTGTGCAGAATGCAAGGGTCGGCGGCTGCGGCCCGAGGCCCTGGCGGTCAAGCTCGCCGGCAAGGACATCTCCGAGATCGGCGCGATGCCGCTCGTGCGGCTGCGAGCCTTCCTCGGGGAGCTCCTCGGGGCCGAGAGCGACCTCGCCGGCCGCGACTCGGCCGTCGCCGAGCCGCTGCTCAAGGCGGTGACGGGGCGGCTGGGCTTCCTCATCGACGTGGGCCTCGACTACCTCACGCTCGACCGCAGCGCCCAGACGCTCTCGAGCGGCGAGGGCCAGCGCATCCGCCTCGCGACGCAGATCGGCGCGGCGCTCGTGGGCGTGCTCTACGTGCTCGACGAGCCGAGCGTGGGGCTCCACGCCCGCGACAACGCGCGCCTCATCGACGCCCAGACCCACCTGCGCGACCTCGGGAACTCGGTCCTCGTGGTCGAGCACGACCGGGAGGCGATCCTCGCCGCCGACTGGATCGTCGACATGGGGCCGGGCGCCGGGGCCCACGGCGGGCGCGTCGTCGCCCAAGGGACGCCCGAAGACCTCCTCGCCGACCCCGCGTCCATCACCGGGCCCTGGCTCTCGGGCAAGAAGCAGCTCCCGATCCCCGACAAGCGCAAGGCGCGGGGCAAGGCGTCGGTGCGGGTGGTGGGCGCGCGGGCGCACAACCTCAAGGGCGTCGACTGCGATATCCCTATCGGACTATTCACCTGTTTCACCGGGGTCTCGGGCAGCGGGAAGTCGAGCCTCGTCGTCGACACGTTGCTGCCGGCGGCGCGCGCGAAGCTGTATTCGGCCCAGGCCCCGATCGGCGACTGCGACGAGGTGGCCGGCCTCGAGCACGTCGACAAGGTGATCAGCATCGACCAGGCGCCGATCGGGCGCACGCCGCGCTCGAACCCGGCGACCTACACCGGGGCGTTCGCGCTGTTGCGGGAGCAGTTCGCCCAGCTCCCGGAGGCGCGCGCGCGCGGCTACAAGGCGGGCCGCTTCTCGTTCAACGTGAAGGGGGGCCGCTGCGAGGCCTGCCTCGGCGACGGCGTCTTGCGGGTCGAGATGCACTTCTTGCCCGACATCTTCGTCACCTGCGACACGTGCAACGGCACCCGCTACAACCGCGAGACCCTCGAGGTCCGCTACAAGGGCCTCAGCATCGCCGAGGTCCTCGACGTCACCGTCGAGCAGGCGCTCGAGCTGTTCGCCAACATCCCGCGGCTCTACGACCGGCTCGACGCCCTGCGACGGGTCGGCCTCGGCTACCTCACCCTCGGTCAGCCGGCGACGACGCTCTCGGGCGGCGAGGCGCAGCGGGTGAAGCTCGCGCGTGAGCTCGCCCGCAAGGCGACGGGCCGGACCCTCTACGTGCTCGACGAGCCGACGACCGGCCTCCACTTCACCGACATCGAGGTGCTCCTGCGCGCGCTCCTCGAGCTGCGCGACCAGGGCAACACCATCGTCGTCATCGAGCACAACCTCGACGTCGTCGCGTGCGCCGACTGGGTGATCGACCTCGGGCCCGACGGCGGTGACGGTGGCGGCACCATCGTGGTCGCGGGCACCCCCGAGGAGGTGGCGGCATGTGACCGGAGCCACACCGGGCGCTACCTGAAGACCGTCCTCGAGCGCGCCACGCCGACCCCGTACGTTCCCAAGAAGGCGAACAATTCCAAGGACAGCGCAGCGTTTCCGCGGGGGAAACGGAAGTAGCGAAAACTCTCCTACCGGCGATCGAAGGTCCGGGTTACACCCCACGTCATGCGCAGCCCGGCCCAAGCCGACCCGCGAGCTCCGACCGCCGCCCCTCACGCCCCGGTGCGCCGGCCGAGCGAGCCGCGGATGAAGCGCCCCGACCTGCCCAGCGCGGTCGCGAGCGCCCCCGCCGCGGCGCCGGTCGCCGTCCTCCGACGCGACGCGCACCGCCTCGCCTGGTGACGTAGGCGCCTCGAGCCGCGCGGCGGTGTCGCTGCGGGCGGCGCACGCGCGAGCCGCGGATGCACGTGTGCCCGCGCAGGACGACCCGCGCGGGCACGTGTTCTCTCGGCGCTCGCCCGCCAAAGGCCGCGCGTCAGCGCGTCAGGTGTAGTCGCGCTCCATGCGCTCTTGGTCTTCCTTGCAGCGGATGCACAGCGTCGTCTCGGGCCGCGCCTCGAGGCGCTTCACGCTGATCTCCTCGCCGCACTCCTCGCAGACGCCGAAGCTGCCGTCTTCGATCTTGCGGAGCGCCTTGTCGATCTTGTCGAGGAACACCTTCTCGCGCCCGCGGAGGCGGAACGTGAACGACTGCAGGTATTCGCTCGACGCGAGGTCCATCTCGTCCGGGAGATCGTTGGCGTCGAGCGCCATGTCCTCTTCGAGCGTCTGCTTGGCCTTCTTGACGATCTCGTCGCGCTTCTCGGTGAGAAGCTGCTTGAACTTCTTGAGCTGTTGCTTGTTCACGCTTGGCTCCGCTTGGCTGGTGTCACGACCCCCGCACCGACGGCTCGCTCGGGCTTGCCGTCCGTGAAGAACAACCGAGTCGTCGAGAGTACTCCGGTTCGGGCAAGGCGGGAGACCTTAAACACCCCCACTGCCCACGTCAACCGCAGCCTCCGGCCACTCCCCGCTCGCCTGCCCACGCCTGCGCCCGTACGGGGACCGAACGCAGCGCGCGCCCCCCGACCGAGCGAGAGAGGGGTACGCTCTTCGGGCGCGTCGTACTAGTCTCGTCCCCCTGCAGGCTGCGA
>JAEUKG010000847.1 GCA_016794325.1 Myxococcales bacterium
CGCGCTCGGGAGCCGCTACAGCCTCACGCGGGAGCCCATCGCGCTTCGCCTCGGCGCCACGTTCGCGTTCCCCGACTTCGTGGCGCGAGCCGACGGCGCGCGGGTCATCGTGGAGATCGTCGGCTTCTACACCCGCGACTACCTCGAGAAGAAGTGGCGCACCTACGCGGCCTCGGACGTGCCGCTCGTCCTCTGCGTCGACGAGGCCGCGGCCGACGAGGTCCCCCCCGGGCGCTTCGAGGTCGTCACGTTCCGCCGGCGGATCGACGCCGCGCGCCTCCTCCGCGCCATCGACGCCGCGGCGCAGAGGAGCAAGGGTTCGACGAGCGCCGGCCGCGCCCCCGCTCCTTCCCCCGGCCCCGCTCCCGCCGTCGCTCCTTCCCCCGAACTCGCTCCCGCTCCTACACCACCCGAATCGACTCTCGAGCTCGAACCCGCTCCAGAGCTCGAACCGATCGGGCCCCCAGCTCCCCTCAGAACCGGAAGAACGGCGCGGGGATGATCCCCGGGTCGACCGTGCCCGGCGTCGGATCCTTCTCGGTGTTCAGGATGACGACCGTGGTCACCGTCGCCGCGCCGGCGACGACCACTCCGAGGGCGGTCCAGAACCACCACTTCTTCGTCACCGGCGTGCTGCTCTGCAGCGTGATGGGGACGTCTTTGGTCTGCTCGGCCTCGACGACGACGCGCACCGTGGCGTCCTCGTATTGGTCGCGCTTGGCGACCACGGTGTGCGAGCCGCGCTGGAGCGCGACCTCGCCGCCGTTGCCGTAGCTCCCGCCGTCGATCCACACCTCCGCGCCCGCGGGGTTGGTCTTGATGCGCAGGATGCCGCTCGTCGCCTTCGGCAGGAGGTCGAACGTGACGTCGACGGTCCCTCCCGAGGGGGCGGCGACGCGCCTCGACGCCGCCGCGTAGCGCTCGGCCTCGAGCTTCAGCTCGAGCGAAGCGCCCGCGCGCGGCAGGTTGACCGTGACCGGCGCGCCCACGGGGGAGCACGACGTGGCGATGACGCGGCTCTCGAGGAGGATCCGCACCGGATCGACGACCGCCGAGCACCGCAAGACGAGCGTGACCACGCGCTTCTTGAGATCCTCCACGAGCACGTCGAGCCCCTGGACCTTGCCCCGGAGCTCCGGCGAAGCGAGCTTGGTGAACGCCTCGAACGAGCGCAGCGCCGCCGAGTAGTCCTCCCGAGCCTGGTACGCGCGCCCGAGGTTGTAGTGGAGCGCGGCGTCGTTGGGCGCGAGCGCGAGCGCCTTGCCGTAGAGCTCGATCGCCTCGCTGTAGTTGAGGCGTTGCATCGCGTCGTTGCCCTGGCGCCGAAGCTCGCCCACCGGGTCGTCGTCGGCGGCGGCAGGCAGCGCGACGAAGGCGGCGGCGAGGGCGAGGGCCATCGGCAAGCGGCGGAGTGCGCGCGTCATCGCCCGACACGGTAGCAGACCCTGCTCGACGAGGTCACGATCCCGAAACGCCGAGGGTGTGTCCCTGAACGGGTTCGGTCTGCCCGTGCCCGTGCCCGTGCCCGTGCCCGTGCCCGGTCGGGTCAGAGCGGAACTCGCTGCGCTCACTGCACGACTTCCATCGGCTGTGCGGTGTGCTCCATCAGGCGGATGGTTCGGCGGCAGCTTCGCGATGAGCAGTGGTTCCCGTGGCCGTGCGCACGGGCACGGGGAGAGCTCCCGGCCCCGGTCAGGGTAGGTAGGCCGGGGGGACCGCCGCGGACGCGGTCGGCTTCGCGGTGACGGTCGCGGGCGGGCTCGCGGTCGCGACCGCGGAGGCCGGGGCGGCGGGGATCTTCGGGGCGGCTCCGGTCGCCAGAGGCGGCGGCGGCTTGGCCTTGGCGCTGGCGCTCGCGCTCGGCGGCGCGCCGGTCGGGGGCGGGCTCGCGACCACACCGGGATCG
>JAEUKG010000535.1 GCA_016794325.1 Myxococcales bacterium
GAGGGTTGGATCGAGGCGCTACTCCCCCGCAAGAAGGGAAAGAAGGACCGGCACCTCGTGCGCGCCCTCTACGGGCTCGACGCACCGTTCGAGGGCCAGCTCGACGTCACCGTCCGAGAGCTCGCGGACAAGGAGGGCAAGACCCCCGCCGCGGTCTACGTGGCACTCGGCAAAGCCCGGGACGACTGGGCCGCGCACGCGGCGTTGCCGGAGCTTCGTGCGCAGACGACGTCGCTCGTCGAGTCGATGGCCGGTGCGGCGCCGCTCGCGGGGGTGGCCGACGAGCTCACAAGGTCGATACCGCATGGAGCGGGAGCTCCGCCCAACCTGCAGCGCGCGATGGCCGCGGCGCTCGTGCGGATCCTGGTGGACGTCGACAAGGACGCGGCGAGCGGCCTCCGTCTCGTGCGCCTCGGGGAGCGGGAGCCGTGGGTCTTCGTCACCGACGAGCACGCGCGCGTCACGCGGGCGCTTGGCGCTGCGGCGGACGCGCTCGCGGCACGACCGACGCTCGTTTCGACGGGTGAAGTGAGGCGAGCATTCGCCGATCTGATCGCCGATACGCCTCTGGCGGCGGTCAAGGAGGAGCGACTCTTCGAGCTCGCGGCCCAAGCGAGCGAGGGCGCTGCGTGCTCGGCGCGGCTCGAGATCTACCCGAGAGGCCTGGATCCGAAGCGAGCCATCGAGCTCTGCGCCGCGACCTTCAAGGGCGGCGTGTCCGAGGAGGACGTGAGGACCCGCGTTGCCGTCCGCTATCCGAGCGCGGCGGCACTTCCCGAACGGCCGGCGCTCGACGAGCTCCTTGCCCCGCTGGGGTTCACGTGGGACTCGCAGAGCGGTCGGTACTCGCGCCCCGGCGAGCTGGAGGCCACGACGCTCGGAACCCGACATTCGTCGATGAATCGCGCGGCGACGGCGCTCCCCACGCAGCCGCGAGCGATGGACGCGAACGCCGTCGACGCTCGGCAGTTCGACGAGAAGCTCCAGCACGCCCTGGAGATGAACGCGTTTCGCGTCCTTGGCGTCACGGCGGATCGAGCCCGCGACGCCGCGCTCGCGCTGCAAGCACGACTCGACGCCGAGCTCGTCGCCATCGACGTGGAGCTCGCGCGCGAGGTGGAGGTCCAGATGAAGAAGGCGGGCATCGCCAGCGACGACGTCGTTCACTCGGCGGACCGCGACGGACCCAGGGGCCCCCACTGGGGGAAGCTCCTCAAGCTGGTCCACGCCGCGGCCGACGCGCTCGCGGCTCGCCTGTCGAAGCCCGCGCGACCCCTGCTCCTCGTCCAGCCGGGACCCATCGCGCGTTACGGGCTCACGGACTTTCTTCACAGGCTCGTCGAGGCCGGCTCGAACCGCGAGACGCCGGCCACCTTCCTCCTCGTGCCGATGCACGACGGCGGAGGAATTCCCCGCATCGACGGCACCCTGCCCATCCCTGGCGTGCTGCCCGGCCAGGCGATGTGGGTCTCCCGGGCGTGGCTCTCGAACCGCCACAACGCGGCGGCATGACCATGGCTGCCAAGAAGAAGAATTCCTCGATCGATCTGGCCTCGCAGGCCGACCCGCGCGCCCCGCTGGATGGCGCGCTGCTCCTCTCGAAGGCGCAGGGGCTCCTCGCCGAGCTCGAGGCG
>JAEUKG010000634.1 GCA_016794325.1 Myxococcales bacterium
GAGGGGCTCCCTGTCCGACGCTCGGATCCACATCGCGTCGCCGAACTCGTGGGCGAGGTAGCCCGCGCGCGCGGCCTCGTCGCGCGCGCGCTCGAGCGCCGCGTGCGGCGCGAACGCCTGCAGGAGCTCGAAGTGGCTCTCGCCCGGCGCGTGGACTCCGGTCACGATCCCGTCGCACACCGACAGCTCGGTGCTCGCGGAGCCGAGCCAGTCGGTCTCGCCGGCGCCCGCCCGGAGCTCGCCCGTCGCCGCCGCCGCTCCCTCGAGCGCCCGGACGACCGAGGTGCCGATCGCGACCACGGCCCCGCCGCGGGCGCGGGCGCGGGCGACGGCGCGGACGGTGCGCTCGGGAACGTCGAACCGCTCGGGTAGGGGGAGGCGCGCGTCGAGCCGGGGCTCGCCGGTCGAGCTCAGCCCCGCGGCGTGCGTGACCGACTCGACGGCGACGCCGCGGAGGCCGAGCTCGCGGAGGATCGCGGCGGTGAGGGGGCGCCCGGCCGACGGCAGCTCGAAGGCCCAGGGCCGCGCGGCGAAGGGGGTCTGCGCGTGCCAGAGCGGCAGCGGCTCCGCGACGTGTGCATATTGCACGGGACGGCCGGCGCGGTCCACCGCCCCGAGGAGCGCCGCTCCCCGCCGATCGAAGCGCACCCGGACGAGGCGCGGCTCGGCCGGATCGACGCTCGCGATCTCGGCGGCGAGGCCGTCGAAGGCGAGCGCGTCGCCGCGCTCGAGCGGCGGCGGCGGCGGCCGGTCCTCGGTGCGGGTGCGGAAGTCGCCCGCGCCGAAGAGGACGGCGGTGACCTCGCCCGAGGGGAGGTCACCGGCGGCGAGCCGCAGCTCCACCCGCTCGCCGCGGGCCGTCCCGTGCAGCGACGCGGGGAGCGTCGCCGCGTCGTTGACCACGACGAGGTCCCCCGGCGCGAGGAGCCGCGGGAGGTCGCCGAAGGTCGCGTGCTCGAGGCGGTCGCCGTCGACGACGAGCAGCCGGTCGGCGGCGGGCTCGGGCCTCGGCCAGGTCGCGGGGGCGACGACGGCTCGGTGCGCGGCCGGGCTCACGCGGCCCTCCCGACGACGAAGCGCACGCCGAGGGGCGCCCCGCGCTCGATCGCGTCGAGGAGGCGCCGGGCGACGTCGCGCGGATCGGCGAGCGCGCTCGGATCCGCGTCCGGCACGGCATCGGCGTGCATCGCGGTGTTCATCTCGCCAGGGTCGACCGCCACGAAGCGCACCCCGCGCGGCTCGAGCTCCGCCGCGAAGACGCGGGACATCGACTCGAGCGCCGCCTTCGACAGCGAATACGCGCCCCAGCGCGGGTACGCCTCGATCGCGGCGTCGCTCGAGATCGAGACCACGAGGCCGCGGCCCCGGAGCGCCATCGACCCGGCGACGACCTTGGTGAGCCGGAAGGGGCCGACCACGTTGGTCTCGAGCACGCGCGCGAGCTCCTCGCAGTCGGTGTCGAGGAGCTCGCGGAGGGGGACGGGGCCGAGCGTGCTCGCGTTGTGGAACAAGAGGTCGACGGGCCCGACGGCGCCCGCCGCGATCGCGGCGACGCGGTGGGGGGCGCCCTTGTCGGCGACGTCGTCGACGATCGCGTGGGCCTCGCCGCCGCGGGCGACGATGCGCTCGGCCACGGCGTGGACGGCGTCGCCACGGGCGACGAGGGCGACCTTGGCGCCGCGGGCGGCGAGGTCTTCGGCGAGCGCGGCGCCGAGGCCGCGGCTCGCGCCGGTGACGAGGGCGGCGGCGCCGCGGAGGGGGAGGGGGGCGTGGTCGGTCATGGCGTTCGGGTCTCCTTCACCTCCCGAACATGGCGCGGGCGCGGCGACGGCGCGCGCGCCGTGACGGCGGGTTGGCCGGGTGCTAACGGATTGGCATGGATGACAAGGAAGGAGCACGGCTCGGGCGCAACGTGAGGTACCTCCGCGAGGCGCGGGGCCTCACCCAGAGCCAGATCGCGAAGGTCGCCGGCCTGCCGAGGGCCACGTGGTCGCACCTCGAGACCGGCGCCGCCAACCCCACCCTCGCCGTGCTGTCGCGCGTGGCCCGGGCGCTGCAGGTGAGCCTCGAGGAGCTCGTCGCCCGCGAGCGGGCCGACACCCGGCGCTACCCGGCGGGATCGCTGCCGGTGAAGCAGCGGGGGCTCGTCCGGGTGCACAAGCTCTTGCCCGACCCCCTCCCCAGCACCGAGATCGATCGCCTCGAGATCCCGAAGGGCGGCCGGATGGTGGGCGTGCCCCACACCCCCGGCACGCGCGAGTACCTCACCTGCGAGTCGGGCGCGGTGCGGCTCGTCGCGAGCGGCGAGACCTTCGACCTCGCGGCCGGCGACGTCGTGGCGTTCCGCGGGGACCAGCGCCACTCGTACGAGAACGTCGGCCCGCGCACCGCCGTCTGCTACTCCGTCGTCGTCGTCGCGCGCGTCTGAAGCGCCGCGCGCTCAGGACCCGGCGGGGCGCTTCGCGGCCCAGCGGAGGCGGGCGTGCTCGGCGTCCCACACCGCGCCCCCGTCGCTGCCGGTGACGGCGCACGACCTCCCGCTCGCGGAGAACACCGCGGTGACCTCGCCGTCGGCCGTGAAGGCGGGCGTGCACGTCGCGCCGGTCTCCATGTCGCAGAAGGAGTGCTCTCGGCCGCGGGCGACGAGCATGATCTTGGCGTCGCCCACCGCGACCACGCGGTAGCCGTGCTTCGCCTCGTAGAGCGCCTGGTCGCGGACGAGCGGAGACACCGCGTCCACCATCACCTCCGACCGGAGCGCGGCGAGTTCCTTCTGGAACAGCGCGAGCCGGATCGGCGTCGGCGGGCCGCTCGCGTGCGCCTTCGCGCGCGGCCGCTGGCCGAGGAGCCGGCCGGTCCGCGCGTCGTAGGTCGTGACGACGTTGCCGCCGCCCAGCACCGAGACCGCTCCGCCCTCGATCGACTGCGGCACGTCCACCGAGTCGGGGCAGGGGCGCGGCGGCGTGCGGAACGAGGCGCCGGTGCGGAGGCTCACCGCCGCGACGCGGCACGTGCCCAACTCGTCCGAGTCGTCCTTGGCGGCGCGCTCGGCCCACGCGGCGTACGTCGCGTCGCCCGACACCGCGGGGCGGAGCTCGTAGAGGCCGAGGCGGGGGACGACCGCGACGGTCCGGCCCGCCGCCATGTCGAGCACGTGCACCTCGGCGACGGGGACGCCGTCTTTGTCGTCGCCGGTCGCGCGCAGCGCGAGCACGTGCTCAGGGCCCGCGCGGCGGGCCGCGACGAGGCGGCTCCGCGGCCCGGGGAGCGTCATCGAGCGCCCGGTGACGGGGTGCGCGATCACGGTCGCTTCGCCGCCCGCGGCGTCGCCCACCAAGACCTCGTCGTCGAAGGCCGAGAGCTCGACGCCGAAGCGGTGCTCGACGCCGCCGTAGGTGCGAACGATCGTGGTCGCGCCCTCGCGGCGGACGAAGAACGTGTCGCTCGCCTCGATGCCGTCGGGTAGGAGCACGCCGGTGTCGAGGTCTTCGACCACCTCGCGCCCGTCGACGGTCCGGGGGGCGAAGCGCCCGTCGCCGAAGGTGCGTGCATCTTGCACGATTCCGTTGTTCTCCCACGAGAGATCGAACGGCACCCGCGACGGCCCTTGGTGGTACTGGCCGGGGACGGCGGTGGCGACGCCCGCGCGCCCTCGCAGGTCGACCTTGGTGCTCCCCGCCTTGCTCGAGAAGAGGACGTAGCGCTCGTCGGGGGTGAAGCTCGCGGTCGCGGCGGCCCAGTCCATCGAGGCCGCGGGCGTGGCGGCGACGCCCGCCGCCGCGCCGCGACCGGTCTCCGTGGAGACACGGTCCGCGTCCAACGAGCCACTCGTCTTGCCCTTGCAGCCCAGAAACGCGAGCGAGATCAGGAGGAGGGCGGCCGGGGTGCGCATCGTTCGGCCCTCCAGTGCAACCGCCGGACCGAACCCGCGCGCCGTGTGGGCGGATGTGCGCTGGTGCGTCGACCCCTCTCGCGTCGGATGCCGCGCGCGGCGTCGACTCAGCGCACGTCGACGAGGACGTCGTCGAGCGTGCCGTCGATGGGGTTCGCGTCGTTGTGCCCGAACCGGACGCCGAGGGGGACCTTGGTCGCGAGCTCGATCCCCTTGAGCGAGCCGGCCGGCTTGCAGTCGACCTCGAGCTTCACGTCGTCCTTCGTGGCGATGATCACGATCGCCCGCGGTTGCTTGTCGAGGGGACCGATGTAGCGGTTCGAGTCGTCGCACGCGCCCGCGCGGCAGAGGCGAAGGGTCAACTGCTTGAACGAGTCGTTGTACTCCGCCTTGATCGTCGCGAGCTCGTTCACCCCGATGGCGTACGCCAAGAGCGCCTCGCCGTCCCAGTCGTTGATGACCACGCGGGTGCCCACGCGGACGCTCGTGTACGGCGCCGTGGGGAGCACGTAGGTCGCCTCGGCGCGGGCGTCGTAGGTGCCGTCGGCCTTCAGCGTCACCTTGCCGCCGGTGCAGGTCTTGGTGACCATGGCGTCCGAGTCGCCGTTGAGCGCGAAGGCGCCGCAGCCGCTCTGGAACTGCTCGGACACGCACGTCACGGCGCCGGCGCAGCTCGGATAGGAGCAGCCCGCGTCGGCGGCGTCGGCGCTCGCGTCGATGACGATCGCGGCGTCGGGCGCCTGCGCGTCGCTCCCGGCGTCGCCGACGGGGAGGGTCTCGGCTTCGAACTTCGCGCACGCGGCCCCCGCGTAGACCGCGAGGACGCACGCGCAAGCGAGGAGTGCCGCCGGCCGCCGCATTCCTCGATCATAGCTCAGTTCGGGCGCGTCAGCGGCCCTCGACGTGGCGCACGTCGGCGCGGTCCTCGTGGAGCTTCTTCCACTCGACGAGCCCGAGCGGCAGGGTCATGCCCACCGAGAGGATCTGCGGCAAGAGCGGGTTCGTCGCGACCCGGGCCGGGATGCCGGCGAACCACGCGACCCCGGCATACAGGAAGATGTCCGCGCACGACCACGCGTCGCCGGCGACGAAGGGGCGGCTGGGCGTCGCCCGCTCCGCGAGCGCGTCGAGCGCGCGCTGGCCGCGGGCGGCGCGCTCGGCCCGGACGGCGTCCCACTCGGCGGAGTCGCGGAGCTTCCAGTACCGCGTCCCGACGTCGACCAGGATGTTCATCGCGGTGTCGACGAGGTTCATCACGTCGAGGCAGTCGCGCGCGGCCTGCGGGTCCTTCGGGAAGAGCGGCGGCCCGCCGGGGTAGGCGATCTCGAGGTAGTGGGCGATCGCGGTCGAGTCGCCGACGACGCGCCCGCCGTCCACGAGCACCGGCATCGTGCCCACCGGCGAGAGCCGGCGCGCCTCGTCGCCCTGCTCGGGGATCGCCCGGGCGTCCTTGAGCTCGTGCTCGAGGCCTTTGTGGGCGAGGCAGAGCCGCGCGCGGCGGGAGAAGGTCGACGTCGGAAAATGGTAGAGTACACGCATCGGTTCGGCTCCCTCGTCAGTGGCGCGGCTTTCGCTCCCCCTCGGGGACGCGGCCGAGATCGACCGGCTCGCCGGCGACGTGCGCGACCACGAGCTCGATCACCCGCGTCGTCTTGGCGAGCCCTTCGGGGTCGAGGCGCGCGGGCACGTCGTCGGCGGTGTGGTGCACGTCGAAGTAGGTCGACGCGTCTTGCCGCACGTCGACGATCGGGACGCCGAGGGCGCGGAGGGGCCCGACGTCGGTGCCGCCGAAGGCCGCCTCCGCCGAGAGGGGAGCCCCGGCCGCCGCCAGCGCCGCCGCGAGGGGCCCGAGCGCGCGCGCGGCGCCGGGCCCGCCGACGACGCGCGTCTCGTAGGGCGCGCCCGTGCCGTGGTCCATCTCCAGCGCCATCACCAGGCGGTCGGCCTCGGCCGCGTGCGCCCGCGCGTACTCCTTGCCGCCGGACACCGAGTTCTCCTCGGCGGCGAACAGGACGACGCGGACGGTGCGGCGGAGCGGTGCGCGGACGAAGCGGCTCGCGGCCGCGAGCACGAGGCCGCATCCCGCGGCGTCGTCGACGGCCCCCGTGCCGACGTCCCAGGAGTCCAGGTGGGCGCCGAGGAGGACGACCTCGCCGGGCGCCGCCGTCCCCGGGATCTCGCCGACGACGTTGGCGCTCTCGGCCTCCCCGTCGTCCCTGGCGTCGACCACGAGCTTCACCCGCACCGCGCCCCGCTGCCCGAGCCGGTGGAGGAGGTCGGCGTCGGCGTTCGACACCGCCGCCGTCGGCAGGCGCGACGTGCCCCGGCCCATCGAGCCGGTGTGGGGGAAGCGCCCGTCGTCGGTGCCCACCGACCGCAGGAGCACCGCGGCCGCGCCCGCGCGCTCGGCCTTGGTCGGCCCCTCGAAGCGCACCGGGACGGTCTGCCCGTAGCCGTGGCCGTCGCGCGCGCGCAGGGTGGGAACGTTGTAGAATACAATCTTCCCGCGGGCGCGGTCGCCGAGGGCGTCGGCGTCGGCGAGCGACGAGACCTCGACGATCTCCGCCTCGACGCCCCCGGGGGGCGTGGGCGCGCTCCAGCCGAGCGCGGTGACGGCGAGCGCTTGGGGCGCCGGCGAAAGCACCCGCGCCTCCTCGCGCACCCGGGTCCACACCGGGACCTTCACCGCCTCGCGGTGCACGTTGGCGAAGCCGAGCTCCTGCATCTTCGCGGTCGCCCACGCGACGGCGCGGCGGTCGCCCTCGGACCCGGCGAGGCGCGGGCCCACCTCGTCCGCGAGCGACCGCGCGAGCACGTACGCGAGGACGCGCTCGGGGTCCGGCCGCGCCGCGTGCGAGTGGACCTCGGAAGCCGTCGGCCGCGCCTCGCGCGGGCAGGGCGCCGGCGCGCCGCAGGCGAAGGTGAGGGTGGCCAGGGCCACCGCCATGCGAAGACCGTGCTCCGGAGCTGGTCGGCGCGAGTCGTTCGTCGACACGCGCGGTCTTCTAGTTCACCGGGCGCCGCTCGCCCACGGGTATTTGGCGCACCGCGCCGCGGGCGAGCGAACGTTCAGCGCCGGCGATCGGAGCTCGCGCGCCGGTTCCCAGGAGCCGCGAACGCCTCCACGAGCTGCATCGCGAGGGCGTCGCCGCCCACGCCCTCCCGCCGATCGCGCCGCCGCCGGCGGTCGCCGAGGTACGCGCGCATGTCGGCGAGGGTGCGAAAGAGGATGCCCGAGCGGTAGAACATGAGCTGATGCGTCCCGCAGACGGTCACCTCGGTGCCATCGGCCAGGCTCACCTTGGTCAGTCCGCGCTCGTCGGAGAGTGTGCAGATGGAGCATCGGCGGGTCATGGTGCAGCGGAGGGTGCCGGAGCGGGCGCGGCCGGGCCAACTTTTCGGAGCGGCCGCCCGGCCGCGCCGCGCGGAGCCCGCCCAGGCCTCGGACGAGCGGATTCGCGCGCGCCCGCCGAGCCTGGCGCCGCTCCGCGCGCGAGGGCCCGGCGCCGTAGGGCGGCGGGAGACGACCGCTCGCCGCGTTGACCCTTGAGCCCCGGACCATCCCACGGTAATCACCCGACAAAAGGGGGAAGTGAGGACACATGGCGCGATATCTCGTCACCGGCGGCGCGGGCTTCATCGGATCTTCGATCGCGGAGGAGCTGCTCGCGAAGGGGGAGAAGGTCCGCATCCTCGACGACTTCTCGACCGGGCGGCGCTCGAACGTCGAGAGCCTCAAGGGCGCCGTGGAGGTCGTCGAGGGGTCGATCACCGACGCCGAGGTCACCGCGCGCGCGATGAAGGGGGTGGAGGTCGTGTTCCACGAGGCGGCGCTGCCGTCGGTGGCCCGCTCGGTCGAGAACCCGCCGGTGAGCATGCACGTCAACGTGCAAGGCACGACCGTGGTGCTCGACTGCGCGCGCCACGCCGGGGTCCGTCGCCTCGTCTTCGCCGCGAGCTCCTCGGCCTACGGCGACACGCCCACCCTCCCCAAGATCGAGACGATGGATCCGTCGCCGCGCTCCCCGTACGCGGTCTCGAAGCTCACCGGCGAGCACCTGCTCCGGGTCTTCCACCTCTTGTACGGCATCGAGACCCTGAGCCTGCGCTACTTCAACGTCTTCGGCCCGCGGCAGGATCCGGCGAGCCACTACGCCGCCGTCATCCCGCGCTTCATCACCGCCGCGCTCAAGGGCCAGCGGCCGGTCGTCTTCGGCGACGGCGAGCAGACCCGCGACTTCTGCTTCATCGAGAACACGGTGAGCGCGAACCTCCTCGCGGCGAGCGCCTCGCAGAAGCTCACCGGCCAGGTGGTGAACGTCGCCTGCGGCGAGCGCATCTCGCTGAACCAGCTCCTCGGGTTCGTCGGCGAGCAGGCGGGCGCGAAGCTCGATCCGATCTACGAGAAGGCGCGCGCCGGCGACGTCCGCGACTCGCTCGCCGACATCGCGGCCGCGCGGGCGCTCATCGGCTACGAGCCGCTGGTGACGGTGAAGGACGGCCTCGCGCGCACCTTCGCTGCGTTCAAGTCCTTCACCACCTGAGCGCGCCGTGACCGAGCCCACCTTCCCCGAAGACGCGAACCTCGCGCAGTACTACCTCTTCGATCGCGAGGCCGAGGGCCTGTCGGACCACCCGGCGATCCTCTTCGGCGACCGCCGCTACACCTACGCGGAGGTCGCCGAGCGGTCGCGCCGCTTCGCCGGCCTGCTCCACGCGAGCGGCGTCCGACGCGGCGAGCGCGTGCTCGTCGTCCTGCCGGACATGCCGACCTTCGCCTGGGTCTTCTTCGGCGCCCTCGCCCGGGGCTCGGTCATCGCGATGGGCAACCCGGAGGCCCCGGCGTCGTCGATCGAGTATCTCGTCCGGTATACACGGGCGACGGCGGTGGTGACGGTCCCCAAGGTCGCGGCGGCGCTCGCCGAGGCGGGGGATCGCGTGCTCGGGGAGGTGGTGCGGGTGTGGGTCTGCCCCGAGGCCGCCACCGGCGACGACCCGGAGGCCCCGAGCGGCGTCGCCGAGACCGGCCCGTTCCGCGACCTCGCGGCCGCCCTCGCGTCGGCCTCGCCGCCGAGCGCGCCGATCGCGATCCACCGCGACGAGCCCGCGATCTGGCTCTTCACCAGCGGGTCGACGGGGGAGCCGAAGGCGAACGTCCACACCCACCGCGACTTCATGTGGAACACCGAGATCTACGCCAAGGCGACGGTGGGCTACCGCAAGGGCGACGTCACGGTGAGCGTCCCGCGGCTCTTCTTCGGCTACGCCACGGGGACGAACCTCATGTTCCCGTTCGCCGTCGGCGGGACGGCGGGCCTCTTCTCCGAGCGCCCGACCCCCGAGTCGATCTCGCGCGCCATCACCCGCTACCGCGCCACCGTGGTCACCAACGTCCCGACGATGCTCGGCAAGCTGCTCGAGCACGACGAGGCCGAGCGCGCCGCCGGCCGCCCGGGCCTGGACCTCACGAGCGTGCGCTTCTCGCTGTCGGCGGGCGAGGCGCTCCCGGAGCCGCTCCTCGTCCGGTGGCTCGAGCGCTTCCGGAGCGACGTCTACGACGGCATCGGATCGGCGGAGATGTTCCACATCTACGCGTCGAACCGCCCCGGCGACGTGAAGCCGGGCTCGCTCGGCAAGGTGGTCGCGGGCTACGAGCTCCGCATCCTGCCCGAGGACGCGGAGGGCGCGGGGGCGGCGCCGTGCGCGCCCGGCGAGATCGGCGTCATGTGGGTGAAGGGCGACAGCGTGAGCCAGGGCTACAGGCTCGTTAGCGACAAGAGCATCCGCACCATACACGGGCACTGGTGCCGCACCGGCGACCTCTTCCGCATCGACGAGGCGGGTTACTTGTATTTTGCAGGTCGCGCGGACGAGCTCCTCAAGGTCGGCGGCCAGTGGGTCGCGCCGGTCGAGGTCGAGGAGTGCCTGATGCGGCACGCGGCGGTGCAGCTCGCGGCGGTGATCGGGGTCGAGGAGGACGGCCTCGTGAAGACCAAGGCGTTCGTCGTCCTCCGCGCCGGGGCCCCGGCCGCGAGCGAGGCCCTCGGCAAGGAGCTGCAGGACTTCGTGCGCGAGCGGCTCGCGAAGTACAAGTACCCGCGCGTCGTGGAGTTCGTCGCCGACCTGCCCAAGAACGACCGGGGCAAGGTCGACAAGAAGGCGCTCCGCGCGCAGACGGGCAAGGCCTGACGTGCGCCTCGCCGACATGACGACCGCGGAGGTGCGGGCGCTGCTCGCCGCTCCGCCCGTCGCGGCGCTGCTACCGGTCGGCAGCACCGAGCCCCATGGCCCCCACCTCCCGCTGGCCACCGACGTCATCATCAGCGAGGTCGCGTGCGAGCGCGCGGTCGGGAGGCTCGAGGCCGCGGGCATCGGCGCGGTGATCGCGCCGTCGGTCCCCTACGGCGTCACCGACTACGCCGCCGGCTTCGCGGGGGCGATCGGCGTCCCCGCCGCCGCCCTCACCGCGTTCTTGCGGGCGGTGGTGGAGCGGCTGCTCGGCGACGGCTTCACCCACGTCTGCCTCGTCAACAACCACCTCGAGCCCGCGCACGACGCCGCGGTGCGCGCCGCGATCGAGGGGTTGCCCGCGGGCGCGGCCTCGGTGGCGTGCCCGCTCACCCGCCGCTGGGGCCGCACCCTCTCCGCCGAGTTCAAGAGCGGCGCGTGCCACGCCGGCCGCTACGAGACGTCGCTCGTGCTCGCCGCCGATCGCGCGGTGCGTGCATCGTACAAGGATCTGCCGAGCCTCGACGTCAGCCTCTCGCGGGCGATCCTCGAGGGCAAGGCCACCTTCGCCGAGATCGGCATGCCCGACGCCTACACCGGCGCGCCCTCGGAGGCGACGTCGGCCGAGGGCGACGCGCTCTACGAGCGCCTCGCGGAGATGGTGGTGCGCGAGGTGTCGGAAGCGGCGGGGGCGGGGTGAGGCGCGCGGCCTTCCGGGCCTCGGGGGTCGGGCTCGTCGCGCTCGGCGGCGCGCTCGGGCTCACGCTCGCGGCGTGCCCGCCGCGCGACACGATCGTGGAGGTGGCGAAGCCCGTCGCCTCGGTCGCGTCGGCCAGAGACGCCGGGGTGAGCTCGGTGTTCCAGTTCTTCGACCTGCCCCCGGAGGACGAGGCCGCCCTCGACCGCAGCGTCTCCCCGTGCGAGGACTTCTACCAGTACGCGTGCGGAGGCTGGCTCCGGGGTGCGGCCGAGCGTGAAGAGGGGCCGCGCAGCCGCGTCGCGACGCGAGCGCTCGCCGACACCGACCACACCCTGGTGAGGGTGCTCGAGGAGTACAAGGCGAAGGGGGCGGTCGGCCGCGAGCGGGCGATGGGGGAGGCCTACGCGGCCTGCCTCGCGGGTCCGAAGGACGACGCGCTCCCCGCGGCGGTGGACGCGGAGGTCGGCGCCCTCGGCGTGTGGCGCCCGCAGGATCCGGAGGCGTCGGCGCGCATCTACGCCCGGCTCGCCCGCCTCGGCGTCCCCTGGCCGCTCCGCCTCGAGCTCGCGCGCGATCCGAAGAAGTCGCCGCTGGCGGTGGTGGCGGTGTCGGCGCTCCCGGCGGACGGCGCCCCCGCGGGCCTCGATACGAGTGCAGAATACACGGGAATCGTCGAGGCCCTCCTCCGCGTGTCCAGCGCTCCGACGACCGAGGTCAAGGCGGCGAAGGGCGCGGCCCGCCTCGGCGCGTCGCTCTCCGCCGGCGAGGCCACGTCGCCGGCGGAGGCGCTCACCCGCGAGGCGCTGAGCAAGCGCTTCCCGCAGATCCACTGGGAGCGCTTCTTCCAGGAGCTGTCGATCCCCGACGACGCGCTCGTGCTCGTCCCCGATCCGCGGTCGCTCACCCGCGCGCTCACCGCCCTCGCGGGCGCGCCCGAGTCCGACGTCCGCGCCGCTGCCCGGGTGGCGATCCTCCGCGAGCTCGCGGCGGCGCTGCCGGCGAAGATGCGCACCGAGGTCGAGCGCCTCGAGGCGGCGCGCGGGCGGCCGGCGCCGCCCCGCGACGTCGGCTGCGCGCGCGCGGTGGCAGGGGCGTGGGGAGACTCGCTCGGCGCGGTGGTGCTCGCCGGCGCCAGCGCCGAAGACGATCGCGCCCGCGCCCTCGCCCTCGCCCAGAGCCTCCGCGAGACGTTGTCGCGCGCGCTGGACGGTGCGCCGTGGCTCGACGCCTCCGCGCGCGCGCGCGCCAAGGACAAGATCGGCAAGATGCGCCTGCGCCTCGGGCCGTCGCGGGACTCGGGCGCGACCGACCGCGCCGCTCCTGCGCGTCGCCCCGGCCGCCCCGTCTCGGTGGAGGCGCGGGCGATGATCCGCCCGGGCTCGGTCGACGGAGCGTGGATGCTCCGCGAGGCCTCGCTCGCGACGACGCGCGGGTGGCTCGGCCGCGTCGGCGCGGCCGCGCCCACGGCGCTCGGCGACTTCGCGCTCTTCGGGCTCGAGCCCGCCTACTCGGAGCTCCGCAACGAGGTCACGATCCCGACGCCGCGACTCACGCCGCCGTCCGCGGGGGCGGCGGTGCCGGGCTACACGCTCTACGCCGACCTCGGGGGTCGCGTCGCGGAGGCGATGTTCGACGCCCTCGACGGGACCGCGACCCAGTACGACGCCGACGGCGCCCTCGCCCCGCTCTTCGACGAACCCGGGGCGCACGCGCGCGACGCGCTCGACGACTGCGTGGCCAAGGCGAGCAGCCCGGCGGCGGTGGACGGCGGCGCGCGCGGCGCCGCGAAGGTCGCGCCCGCCCGCGTCGTGCGGGAGGTCGCCGGGCTCACGGTGTCGGTGCGCGCGTGGACGGCGTCGCTGCCGCCCGAGAACCGGAGCTCGGGGCTCGCGCTCGCGCAGCGCCGCTTCTTCCTCGCGTACGCGCAGGGCCGGTGCGTCGGGTGGCGCGACGCCGACAAGAACGCCGCCTACGCCTCGCGGGTCGATCGGACGATCGCGCAGGTGCCGGAGTTCGCCGCCGCGTTCGGCTGCGGCCCGGCGACGCCGATGGCGGGCACGTGCCGCGTGTTCGGGCAAGCCTCGGCCGCGCCCTGACGCGCCCCTCGCCCCTCTTCCCCCGCCCCTCTTCCCTCGCCCCTCTTCCCCCGCCCCTCTTCCCCCGCCCCTCTTCCCCCGCCCCTCTTCCCCCGAACCCGAACCCGCTCCAAAACGCGAACCGTCGAGCCGCTGCTCGGCGGGCGCCCAGGCGCAGCCATATCGGGATAGCTGGCCGTGTCCGCGCGGCGAGGGTGTCAGCGCGCGGCATCTCGATGCGAAGGGTTCGGGTTCGCGAGCGGGTTCGCGGGGAAGAGGTTCGGGTGCGGAGGGCTTGGGGAGAGAGGGGGCCGGTGTGAGGTGGAGCGCGCAGGAGCTGCGAGTGGGACGCCGCCCGACGTCGCCGCGCGTGCAGGACTGCGCGGATTGGCATCACCCCTCTTGGGTGATGACGTTCGTTCAGTGACGCGCGCTTCGCGGCGTCTTTCTCGAGGTGTCGTCACGCCGAGGAGCCAACTGGATCGCCGCGACATCACCCCTTAGGGGTGATGTGAGAAGGTGCGAGGAATCGGCCTTGGGCGTGCCCGCGCGTCCTTGCGTCGCGGCATCCCGACAGACATCCTCGAGACTGCGAGCGCGCGCTCCTCTGCGGAGAGCGACGCGACGCGGGGAGAGGCGAGCGTGCGGGGACGGTCGAAGCTGCCGGCGCTGGTGGCCGGGGCGATGGTGGCGATCGTGGCGGCGTGCGCGGGGCCTGCGTCGGACGACGACGGCGAGCGCGTGGGGACCGCGAGCGAGGCGCTGCAGACGAGCCTCGCGGCGGCGGCCGACACGTACGTCGACGAGGACCATCCCCATCGAGCTAGCGGGGGCGCGAGCGCGCTCTTGGTCGAGGGCGACGGCGAGAGCCACGTCCTCGTGCGCTTCGATCTCGCGAGCGCGGCGGGCTCGCTGTCGCGCGTCGACTCGGCGACGCT
>JAEUKG010000647.1 GCA_016794325.1 Myxococcales bacterium
GGTGCGCGCTGCCCCCACGAACTCGATGTGCATCGTCCGAGCGTACCTGATGCGGCCCCCGCGAAAAACGCGTAAAGATCGCGGGGTGAGCTCCGACACCGCGGATCGAGCCCGGCGCCTCGTCGCGCGCCCGCTCTTCGAGATCGCGATGGCGGGCCTGTCGCTCGCGTCGATCGCGCTCGGGGTGGTGGAGCTCGCGAGCCCGACCCCGCCGCCCGTCGTGCGCGCGGCGGCGCTCGCGATCCGGCTCGTGTTCGTCGCGGAGCTCGGGCTCAAGGCGTGGGCGGCGTCGCGCCGCGGGCGCTGGCTCGCCCGGAACGCCGCCGACGTCGCGAGCCTCCTCGTCCTCTTGCCCTGGGTCTACGACGTCGTGCCGCTCCGCGGCGTCGCGCTCCTCCGCGCGTTCTTCGTCACCCACGTCGCCCGCAAGCGCCTCGCGATGCTCCCGGGCGTGCTCTGGCGCGGCCTCCGGCCCGCGTTCTTTTTGGTTGCGCTCGTCTTCGTCGTCGTGTTCGTGGCGGGGGCGTCGGTGGCCCGGCTCGAGGCCGGGCGCTCGGACCTCGGCCACTTCGGCGACGCGCTCTGGTTCGGGATCTACTCGGTGATGGGCGCCGAGCCGGTCCCCCACGCGCCGGTGTCGGTGGGCGCCCGCGTCGTGAGCCTCGCGGTGATCCTCACCGGGCTCGTCAGCTTCGCCACGATCGCCGGCGCGGTCTCGGCGGTCGTGGGGGTGCGCCTCCGCGACGAGGGGATGATCATGGATTGGGAAGAGCTGTCGGAGCACCTCATCATCTGCGGCTGGAACCGCAAGGCCGAGATCATCGTGCGCGAGTACACCGCGCAGCACCCGACGGTGCCGGTGGTGGTGATCGCCGAGCTCGAGGGCCCGGCGCCGTTCCTCGACCCGTCGCTCAAGCCGCGCGTCCAGTTCTTGAACGACGACTTCACCAAGGTCGCGGCCCTCGAGAAGGCGGGCGTTCGCCGGGCGTCGAAGTGCATCATCTTGTCCGACACCGCGCGCGGGCGCAAAGACCGCGACGCCGACGCGCGCACCATCCTCGCGGCCCTCACCATCGAGAAGATCAACCCCGCCATCTACACCTGCGCCGAGATCAACCGCCGCGAGTACGCGACCCACCTCGAGATGGGCAACGTGAACGACTACGTGGTGAGCGGCGAGCACAGCGCCTTCCTCCTCGCGCAAGCGGCGCTCACGAAGGGCGTGATGAGCGTCTTGTCCGAGCTCCTCACCTACGAGCGCGGCAACCGCTTCACCCGGGCGAGCCTGCCCGCGGCGTGGAAGGGTCGCACCTTCGACGACCTGCTCGTCCTCCTCAAGCGCGAGCACGACGCGCTCCTCGTCGCGGTGGAGAAGGATGGAAAGGTGCGCTTGAATCCCACGGAGTACGTGTTCGAGGGAGGCGAGGAGCTCGTGCTAATCGCGCAGAAGGAGCCGACCTTCTGATACATCTGGGATGATGGCTGGAGGTCGGCAGCCCGGCTCGGGCGACACGGTGGCCCCGTCTCCGTTCGGAGCGCGGACCCTCGTCGACGAAGAGCCGACGACGCTCCCCCACCCGAAGATCAAGTCGGACACGATCACCTCGACGCCCACCCTCGTGACCGGCCTCGAGGGGGAGCTCGGCCCGTCCGACCCCGCCCTGCGCTACGAGACCAAGGCGCTCCTCGGCGAGGGCGGCATGGGCGAGGTGCGCCAGTGCCACGACCAGCGCGTCGGTCGCGACGTGGCGATGAAGGTCATCCGGTCGACCCAGGGCGGGCGCAACGACTTCCGCAGCCGCTTCCTCCGCGAGGCGCGCGTCCAGGGGCAGCTCGAGCACCCGGCGGTTCCCCCGGTCTACGATCTCGGCGACGACGCGGCCGGCGCCCTCTACTTCACCATGCGCAAGGTCAAGGGCGAGACCCTCGAGTCCGTCCTCGAGCGCCTGACGAAGGAGGACCCCAAGGCGCTCGCCGACTTCCCCCGCCACCGGCTCCTCGCCATCTTCCAGCGCGTGTGCCTCGCCGCCCACTACGCGCACACGAAGGGCGTCGTCCACCGCGACCTCAAGCCCGCGAACGTGATGCTCGGCGACTTCGGCGAGGTCTACGTCCTCGACTGGGGGCTCGCGCGCATCCTCGGCAAGAGCGCGACCGTCGCCGCGACCACCACCGCGCCCACGGGCGGCGACGTGCTCATCGCCGACTCGTCGGGGGCGCACACCGAGATCGGCGCGATCCTCGGCACCCCGGGGTACATGTCGCCCGAGCAGATCCTCGGCCAGCACGACGAGATCGACGGCCGGAGCGACGTGTACGCCCTCGGGGTGATGCTCTTCGAGATCCTCGCGCGCTCGCCGCTCTTCCCCGACGACGCCGCCCCCGCCGACATCTTCAACAAGGCGCTCGTGGGCATCGACGCGCGGCCCTCGGCGCGCTCGCCCCACCTCGACGTGCCGCCCGAGCTCGACGCGATCTGCGTCCGCGCCACCCAGCCCGCGCCCGAGTCGCGCTACGCGAGCGCGCGCGAGCTCCACGACGCCGTCGATCGCTACCTCGCCGGCGACCGCGACGTGGAGCAGCGGCGGATGCTCGCGGCCTCGCACGTCGGCCGCGCGCAAGACGCGGCCAAGCGAGCCCTCGAGGCCGGCGGGGACGAGGATCGCAAGCTCGCCCTCCGCGAGGCCGGCCGCGCGCTCGCCCTCGACCCCGACAACGACCACGCGGTGAGCGTCCTGCTCGAGCTCCTCACCCAGACGCCCAAGGTCGTCCCCGAAGAGGTCGTCCGCGCCGTCGAGCAGCAGGAGCGCGCGACCGGTCGTCGCTTCTACGTCGTCGGCGGCTCGATCCTCGGCTTCGGCGCGCTCGTCGTCTTCGTGCCTATCCTTATCGGGATGGGGGTTCGCTCGCCGCTCTTCGCGTGGCTCGTCCCGGGGTTGTGGATGCTGGCGGCGCTGATGCACGTCGTCGGCTGGGCGCTCGCGGGCCGCGTCCGCTGGCCGTGGACCCAGCCCTTCGTCATCGCGGCGGTGATGTCGAGCGCGCTCCTCTTCGGCCCGTTCGTGTTCGTCCCCGCGGTCGCGGTCGCGATCACCGCCGCGTTCATGGCGACCGGCGCGCGCGGTTGGCGTTACGTGGCGGTGGTCGGCGCGTGCGCGGCGATCGTCCTCCCGGCGGCGCTCGAGTGGCTGCACGTCTTGCCGCCGTCCTACGCGATCGAGGCCGAGGGCATCCGCCTCCTGCCGCGGGCGGTGAGCTTCCCGCAGAGCGCCGTCACCCACGTCACGCTCGTCGCCTCGGAGGTGGTGAGCGTGCTCGCCGTCGCCTACTACGTCGGGCGGCACCGCCAGCGGCTCGTCGCGGCCCAGCTCCGGAACCAGCTCCAGATGTGGCACCTCAAGCACCTCGTCCCCGAAGAGGCCAAGGGCGCGCTCGCCCCCGTCTCGCGCGACACCACCTCGGCCCACCTCGCGGCGGCGGTCGATCGCATCACGAAGCGCCCCTCGGAGTGAGGGAGCTCGCGCTCCGCTCCGGCCTCGCGGACCTGGGTGCCCGCCTGGCGCGGCGCGGTGCGGGGGGTAGCGTTTCTGCAATGTGGGGGGGAGAACATCGCAACGCACGCTTCGGCCGCGGCCTCGCGATCTCGGGCGATGGCCGCACCCTCGCCGTGGGGGCTCCCGGCGAGGACAGCGCGGCGCTCGGGGTCGACGGCGACCCGAACGACCACTCCGCGCCGAACGCAGGCGCGGTCTATCTCTTCCAGGATGGCCTACCGTGAGGCGCCCGGCCCCGCAGCACCCGCGGAGCGCGCCTCGTTCGCGGGCGTGGGCGCAGCGCAACCACCGACATGGATGCCGGCGCCCCCACATCCCAGCGACTCGGACTGAAAAATTCCAACTTCGAGCCTGAAAATCGACCGCCGACCCGTCCGGATCGGAACTTCGGCCGGGCGCCGCCCTCCACCCGTTCCGGAGGTGAGCGTATGGCCGGTGTCAGCGTCGAGTCGGGCAAGGGTGGTCGGAAGCAGCTCGACTCGGAGATCAACATGATCCCGATGATCGATCTCTTGATGGTGACGATCTCGTTCTTGCTCATCACCGCGGTGTGGACGCACATGGCGCGCGTCGAGTCGAGCGCGCAGGTGCCGGGCTCGCCCGAGCCCTGCCTCGCCGACTGCGACAAGCCCGATCGCAAGCTCCACGTGGCGATGGACGCCACCAAGTTCACCCTCACCTGGAAGGACAACGGCAAGGTCGTCCGCTCGAGCGAGGTCCCGCGGCAGAGCCGGGCGACGGTCGACAACGGGCACAAGACGCTCCGCTTCCCGGAGCTCTCGGAGCGCGTCGCCGCCGAGTGGCGCGAGCTCGGCCAGCACCGCGACGCGACCGACAAGGCGCTCGACAAGGTCGTCGTGCACACCCCGAACGACGCGCCCTACACCGAGGTCGTCGCGATGATCGACGCCGTCAGCGCGCCCCAGCGCCCGCTCGGCTCGCAGAAGGTGAGCGCGCTCACCGTGACGTTCGCCGCCGACTGACGCGGCGGCGCGCCCCGAGGGCGAAGCCCGGGTCAGAGCTCGAGCTTCATCTCGAGCATCGTGGTCTCGAAGCCGACCTTGGCGAAGAGGCGCTGCGCGGTGACGTTGTCCTTCGCGGTGAGGAGGAGCAGGCGAGGGGCGCCGCGGGCCTTCATCTCGCGCGCCACCGCGCGGAGGAGCGCCTCGCCGGCCCCGGTCCCTCGCGCCTCCGGGGCGACCAGGATGTCGTGGAGCACGGCGCACGCCTCG
>JAEUKG010000773.1 GCA_016794325.1 Myxococcales bacterium
GGGATGCGCGCGCCCGGCCGCTCGTCGTCCCAGACGAGCGACGTGATCTTCCACCCGGCGGCGCCGAAGAAGAGCTGCACGCCGTTGATCCCCCGCGCGAACGGCTCGGCGCTCGGGTCGCGCCGGGCCTCGTAGGTCGACCACACCTGGGCGATGCTGCCGAAGACGTCGACCTTGCGGGCGATCTCGACCTCGAAGAACCCCGTCTGCTCGAGCTGTGGGCCGGCCCGCTCGATGAACGTCTCCACCGGCATGCGGTCGCGCACGCGCGCGCCGTCTTCACCCTCCACGGTGCGCACGAGCTCCGCGCCCGGGGCGAACAGCGTGCGCAAGCGCGCGAAATCGCGGGGGCCCGGCGGACCGGAGATCGAGGCGTAGAGGGCCTCCATCACCTCGCCGGGATCGGTGAAGACGACGTCCTCCATGCGGACGACGTTAGAATCCGCGAGCGCGCTTGTCGATGGGTGACCCCCGCGCGCGCGCCGCGCGCCGCCGCCCGCCCCCGGAAGCTTTCGTGGAGCGGCCGAAATGCGGTAGACGATCGGGCGTGAAACCCAAGCTCAAGGTCGGAGTCCTCGGCGCGACGGGCATGGTCGGGCAGCGCTTCGTGGCGCTCCTCGCTCGGCACCCGTGGTTCGAGATCGAGGTGGTCGCGGCGAGCCCGACTTCGGCGGGCAAGACGTACGCCGAGGCGGTGAAGGGGCGGTGGGCGGTCGGCGGGTCGATCCCCGAGGGCGCGTCCGGCCTCGTCGTCGAGGACGCGAGCCGCGTCGCCGCCATCGCTCCCCGGGTCGACCTCGTGTTCTCGGCGACCGACATGACCAAGGAGGAGACCCTCGCGCTTGAGGACGCGTACGCGCTCGCCGAGACGCCGGTGGTCTCCAACAACTCGGCCCACCGGGCGACGCCCGACGTGCCGATGATGATCCCCGAGGTCAACCACGGCCACGCGAAGGTCATCGAGGCCCAGCGAGCGCGCCTCGGCACCAAGCGCGGCTTCGTCGCGGTGAAGCCGAACTGCTCGCTGCAGAGCTACGTGCCGGCGATCCACCCGCTCCTGGAGTTCGGGCCCAAGAAGATTGCAGTATGCACGTATCAGGCGATCTCCGGGGCCGGCAAGACGTTCGAGAGCTGGCCGGAGATGGTCGACAACCTCATCCCCTTCATCAAGGGCGAGGAAGAGAAGAGCGAGCGCGAGCCGATGAAGATCTGGGGCGCGCTCGAGGGCGGCGCCATCGTCCCCCGTCGCGAGCCGGTGATCAGCGCCCAGTGCATCCGCGTGCCGGCCTCCGACGGGCACATGGCCGCGGTGTTCGTCGCGTTCGAGAAGAAGCCGACCGAGGCCGAGATCCTCGCGCGGTGGCGCGATTTCGTGGGCCGGCCCCAGGAGCTCCGGCTCCCGAGCGCCCCCGCGCCGTTCCTCACCTACTTCGAGGACCCTTCGCGCCCGCAGACGAAGCTCGACCGCGACATCGGCGCGGGCATGGGGGTCGCGATCGGCCGGCTGCGGCCGGACTCGCTCTTCGACTACCGGTTCGTCTGCCTCTCGCACAACACGGTGCGGGGTGCCGCCGGCGGGGCGGTGCTCACCGCCGAGCTCCTC
>JAEUKG010000823.1 GCA_016794325.1 Myxococcales bacterium
CGCCGCCGTCGCGTCGGAGAAGCGGGCGGCGCGGTCGCGGGCGAGGCAGCCGGCGAACCAAGCGTCGAACCACGGCGGCACGAGGCCGCCGACGCCCTGCTCGAGGGCGCGCGAGCTCGCCGTCGGGATGGGCTCGATGACGAGCTCGCGCATGAACGCCGCGAGCGATCCGGTCTCGGGTGACGCCGCGAGCCAGAACGGGCGGCCGGTGAGCATCGCGTACGCGAGGAGCCCCATCGCCCAGACGTCCGTGCCGGGGGTGATCTCCGCGTCGCGCTCGGTCTGCTCCGGGGCCATCCACAAGGGTGAGCCGAGCGCGCCGGTGTTGGCCCCGCGCGCCTCCTCGACCACCTTCGCGATGCCGAAGTCGAGCACCTTGACCGTGAACGACTCGGCGGCGCGCCGCGAGCGCGCGAGGAAGACGTTCTCGGGCTTGAGGTCGCGGTGGACGATGCCCGCGCGGTGGGCGGCGCCGAGCGCGTGCGCGACCTCGCCGAGGATCAGCGCGACCTCGGCCGGCGGCAGCGGCCCGCGCCGCTGGACGGTCTGCGCGAGATCCTCGCCGGCGAGGAGCTCCATCGCCAGCCACGGCACGCCCGCCTCGGCGTCGACCCCCGCCGCGACCACCTCGACCACGTGCTCGCTCGCGATGCGCCCGCCGACGCGGGCCTCGAGGGTGAACTTGTCGCGCAGCGCCGGGCTGCCGACGAGGGTCGGGTGCATCAGCTTGAGCGCGCGCTCGCGCCCCGTCGAGATCTGCTCGGCGACGTAGAGCGCGCCCATGCCCCCTTCGCCGAGACGCCGGACGATGCGGAAATCGCCCGCGAAGACGGAGCCCGGCGGGAGCTGACCGAGGGCGCTCACTTGCACGTCCGGAGGAAGGGCGCGCCCGCGGGCGCGGGACCGGTGCACGCCCCTCCCCCGCGGCACGCGGCGCCGCGGGGATCGCACACCTCGACGTCGTCTTTGCACCGATCGGGGAGCGCGGCGTTGCGGCACCCGATCGTCGCCGTCGCGTTGACCGCGACGCAGCAGAGGTTGGTGACGGGGATGCCGCCGCCGCCGTCCGGGCAGGTCGCCGACGACACGCACCCGACGGTCGTCGTCCCCTCGGCGCACGCTCCGCCGTCACCGACGCACACGGGCGGGCCCGACGCGGGGACGCAGCAGACCTCTCCCTGCCCGAACGCGCACGCCGGGCAGCCGCTCGACCCGCCGCCGCTCGACCCGCCGCTCGACCCGCCGCCGCTCGACCCGCCGCCGCTCGACCCGCCGCCGCTCGACCCACCGCTGCTCGCCGCCCCGGCGTCGGGCGAGCCGCGGCGCAGGCCGTCGACGTCGATGCACGCGACGAAGGCCGCGACGAGCGAGGCCGCCGCCGCGAGCGCGAGCCGACCACCCCCCGGCCGAGTCACGTGTGCGGCTCGTCGTCGACCTTGGCGCGCTTCGGGATCACCACCATGCCCGTCTCGGTGACGAAGAACCGCTTGCGATCGGCCTCGATGTCGTAGCCGATCTCGGTCCCGGGCGGGATCTCCACGTCCTTGTCGATGATGCAGCGCCGCAGGCGCGCGTGGCGTCCGATGATCACGCGCTCGAAGAGGACGCTCTCCTCCACCTCGGCGAACGAGTTGATGCGGCACCCGACCGAGAGCACGCTCCGGTGGATGCGGCCTCCGGAGATGATGCAGCCGTGCGACACCATGGAGTCGGTGGCGATGCCGACGCGCGCGTGCACCTCGTCGCGGAAGACGAACTTGGCCGGCGGGTCGTGGGTGACGCCGGTGCGGATCGGCCAGTGCGAGTTGTACATGTTGAAGAGCGGATGGATCTCGATGAGATCCATCTGCGCCTCCCAGTACGCCTCGATGGTCCCGATGTCGCGCCAGTAGCCGAGGCCGCGCGGGTCTTCGCCGGGGACGACGTTGGTGTTGAAGTCGTAGACGTAGACGTCCTGGCCCTGGCGGACCATCCCGGGCAGGATATCGTGACCGAAATCGTGCTTGCTCCCGTCGAGCGACGCGTCGCGGTGGAGCTCGTCGATGAGGACGTCGGTCTGGAAGATGTAGTTGCCCATCGAGGCGAGGCACATGCCGGGGCGGCCCGGCATCTCGGGCGGGTTCTGCACCTTCTCGTGGAAGCCGATGACGCACCCCGACTCGTCGGCCTCGATGACGCCGAACTCGGTGGCCTGCGCCTTCGGCACCGGGATCGCCGCGATCGTGGCCGCCGCCTTCTTCGCGATGTGGTGCTCGATCATCAGCCGGACGTCCATCTTGTAGACGTGGTCGCCGCCGAAGATCGCCACGATCTCCGGCCGCTCGTCGGTGATGACGTGCTGGCACTGGTAGACGGCGTCGGCCGATCCGCGGAACCAGCTCTTGCCGGTGCGCTGCTGCGCCGGGATCGCCTCGATGAACTGGTCGAGGATCGGCGACAGGCGCCACACCCGGGCGATGTGCTCCTCGAGCGACGCGCTTTTGTATTGGGTGAGCACCTTGATGCGGGCGAGGCCGGAGTTCACGAAGTTCGACAGCACGATGTCGATGATCCGGTAGCGGCCGCCGAACGGCACGGCCGGCTTCGCGCGGTCGAGCGTGAGGGGGTAGAGCCTCTTACCCTCGCCGCCCGCCAAGATCATCACGAGGACTTGGCTCGGCTGGAACGAGAACGCCTGCATGTTCCTCCGAGGATACTGCGAACCGACCGCGCCTTGGTAGGATGTTCGGGGCGTGCCCGCCGCGGCCGGCGCGCCCGCAAAGTCGGCGCCACCGCAGGGCTTGCGGCGGGTGTACGCTTTGAGGGTCATGGCCAAGGTGGTGCACCTGAGCCGCGCGCCGGTCTTGGGCGACGGCGCCGAGCCCGCGTCGCCGACGCCGGTGGCCGGCACGGTCGGCGACGTCCTCGCGGCGGCCGCGGAGGGCGCCCGCGCGGGCGTCCGGGGCGCGATGGCCACGGTGGTGGAGCGCGCGGGCTCGTCCCCGGCGACCCCGGGGCAGAAGATCTATCTCGGTGGTGATGGCCGGTGCGTGGGGACGGTGGGCGGCGGCGCCCTCGAGCAGGCGGTGCTGCGGGAGCTCGCCGCCGTCGTCGCCTCCAGCGAGCCCTCGTTCGCCGTCCGCGAATACGCCCTCGGCCCCGAGCTCGGCATGTGCTGCGGGGGGCGCGCCCGCCTCCTCCTCGAGAGCATCGAGGGCCGCACCGCCTGCTGCATCGTGGGCGCGGGGCACGTGGCCACCGCCCTCGCGCCGCTCCTCGATCGGGTCGGGTTCGCGGTCACCGTCTGCGACGCGCGCGAGGGGTGGGCGGAGGGCGAGCGCATCCCCGGGGCGACGCTCGTGCTCGGGGAGCACGACGAGGCCTTCGCCGACGCGCCCGCGGGCGCGGTCTTCCTCGTGATGACCCACGACCACGCGCTCGACCAAGCGGCGATCGAGTGGGCGCTCCGCCGCGGCTTCGCCTTCGTCGGCGGCATCGGAAGCCGCGCCAAGGCCGCGCGCGTGCGCGATCGGCTCGAGGCCAAGGGCTTCTCGCCCGAAGACCGGGCGCGGGTGCGGATGCCGCTCGGGCTCTCGATCGGCGCGCGCCTGCCGGACGAGATCGCGATCGCGGTGTGCGCCGAGCTCGTGGAGTGGAGACGAAGCGCCGAAAAACGGCGTACTATCGCCCCATGAGCGGCTTTTCGTTCGTGCTGAACGGCGAGGTGGTGCGCGTCGAGGGCGAGCCCACCCACACCACCCTCTTGCAGTACCTCCGCAAGACGGGGCGCACCGGCACCAAAGAGGGCTGCGCCGAAGGCGACTGCGGCGCGTGCACCGTCGCCCTCGTCGAAGAGAACGCCCGCGGCGAGCGGACCTACC
>JAEUKG010000960.1 GCA_016794325.1 Myxococcales bacterium
GGCGTCGAGGTCGCCGCTGCCGAGGGCCACGTAGCTGTCGGTCACGCGCACCCGGTACGGGCGGGTGGCGAGGGCCACGAGCTGGTCGGCCGAGGACATGCCGTCGAGGCGCTTGGGCTTGAGGAGGAGGGCGATCCGGGCCGGGTCGTCGCCGGTCGCCGTCAGGCGCTCGTCGAACGGCGCGTACCCGATGCGGGCTGCGTCCCCGGCGCGGGCGGGCTCGACGAGGAGGCCGAGCCCGAGCGGAGGCGCGATGCGCACGAGGCTGAAGGTGCCGACGGCGGGCAGCCACGCCACCACGACCTCGCGGCCGTGCGAGGTGCCGTGCATCCACGCCGCTCCGTCCTCGCTCGCGCCGTCGCCGAGCCCGGCGACGACCGCGTCGAAGTCGCGGGGGAGATCGGTGAGCCTGGGCCCGCCCCGCTCTCGCAGCCCGAGCGACTCCGCCGCCGCGGTCCAGCCTTCGAGGGACGTCACGCGGTCGAGTCTACGCCAAACGCCCGACCCGGAGCGCGACCCGGGGCCAGCGCCGCGCGGATTTCCGATGCTTCGGGCGACGAGAGGGGGCGGTCGGGCGGGGGTGACAGGCGCCACCGATCCCGCTCGGCGAAAATGTGGCAGCTCGCTGCCCAATTTCGGGAGGGGATAGATTCCGGCGTCTTATCGAGTGGTTGCGAAATTCGTTGGCCAGCCAACGAGATCGTGGAGGAGACGTCGAGGTCCCACCTGACCTGACATGGGGCTCTCCCCCGGCGGTCTTTGCAGCAGGCCCCGCCTCTGCGAAGATGGGATTGGCGCGGAGTCCCCACTTCGCCGGCTTCATGGACGACATGCACCCCCAGCTGCGGCCTCCCGTCTCCGAGGGAGAGATCCTCGCGGACAAATACCGCGTCGACAAGGTGATCGGCGTCGGGGGCATGGGCGTGGTCGTCGCCGCCACCCACGTCGAGCTCGATCAGAAGGTCGCGCTCAAGTTCCTCCTCCCGCACGCGGCGGCGAGCCCCTCCCACGTCGAGCGCTTCTTGCGTGAGGGGAAGGCCGCCGTGCGGCTCCGGAGCGAGCACGTCGCGCGCGTGCTCGACGTCGGGCGCATGGCCGACGGCGTCCCCTACATCGTCATGGAGTACCTCGAGGGGCGCGACCTCTCGGGCACGGTGAAGGAGCGCGGCGCGCTGCCGATCGAGGAAGCGGTCGGCTACGTGCTGCAGACGTGCGACGCCGTCGCCGAGGCGCACTCCGCCAAGATCGTCCACCGCGATCTGAAGCCCGACAACCTCTTCGTCACGGCGCGCAACGACGGCAACCCGCTGGTGAAGGTGCTGGACTTCGGCATCTCGAAGACCCTCGACACCACCGCGGCGTCGCTCACCCAGACCGACAGCATGGTCGGCTCGCCGGCGTACATGTCGCCGGAGCAGATGCGCTCGTCGAAGAACGTGGACGAGCGCAGCGACATCTGGTCGCTCGGCGTCATCTTGTTCGAGCTCCTGACGGGTCGGCTGCCCTACATCGCCGAGAGCCTGCCGGCGCTGGCGTTCAAGCTCGCCGAAGAGGCGCCCCCTTCACCGAAGCAGTTCCGCCCCGACCTGCCCGACGGCCTCGAGAAGGTCGTCATGAAGTGCCTCGAGCGCGATCGCGAGAAGCGCATGCCCGACGTCGGCCAGCTCGCGCTCGCGCTCGAGCCCTACGCGAGCCACGCCGACAAAGACCTCGTCCGGAAGGTCCTCGTCATCCTCTCGGCGCCGGCCCGGCCCCCGCAGGGCAGCGTCCCCGAGGTCGTGGTGGTGAAGAGCAACCCCCACCTCGTCACCGGCGGGTGGGGAACGACGCACGCCGCTTCGTCGCCGATGAAGAAGAAGGCGTCGCGGCTGCCGCTCGTCCTCGTGGGGGCGGGCGCGATGATGCTCGGCGTCGGCATCGTGGCCCAGCGCACGCTGTGGAACGGGACGAGCAAGCCGGGCGCGGCGCCCGAGGCCTCGCAGGTCGCGTCCACCCCCGCGACGAACGTCGTCGGCGCGCCCCCGAGCACCTCCACCAACGAGGCGACCCCGCCGCCGACCAACACCGCGGCCCCCTCGACCCCGAGCGCGAGCGCCGCGCCCACCGCGACCCTCGCCACCACCGCCGCCACCGCCCACGTGGGCGTCGGGCGCCCGCGCGCGTCGGCGTCGGCGACCCCGGCCGCGACGAACGCCACGACCGCGGCGCCGCCCGCGAGCACCGCTCCGCCCACCCCCACCGCGACGCCCTCGGCGAAACCGACCTCGACGACCGACAACAATGGCTTCATTCGCGAGCGGCAGTAGAAGGCATTTTCGTGCAGTATGCATCGTTCTGGCCGCGCTCACCTCCGGCGCCGCGCCGGCGTCCGCCCAGCAGCCCGACGGCCCGACCACCGACGACCGCGCGCGGGCCCAGCAGCTCTTCGAGGCCGCGCTCGCCGACATCGAGAAGGGCGACATCGCGTCGGCGTGCCCCAAGTTCCTCGCGAGCCAGAAGGCCGACCCCAAGACGTCGACCCTGCTCAACCTCGCCAACTGCTACGAGAAGAACGGGCAGACCGCGAGCGCGTGGGGCGCGTTCAAAGAGGGCGAGCTCACCGCGCGCAAGATCGGGCGCGAAGACTGGGCCAAGACCGCGGCCGACCGCGCGAAGGCGCTCGAGAGCCGGCTCGTGCGGCTCACCGTCGTCGCGCCGAAGCTGAAATACGAGGGCCTCCAGATCAAGCGCGACGCGACGGTGCTCCTCGACGGCGAGCTCGGCGTCGCCATCCCCGTCGACCCGGGCGAGCACGTCGTCGCTGCGAAGGCCCCCGGCTACCTCGAATACCAGACGAAGGTGATCGTCGCCGACAGCTCGCAGGTGGTGCAGGTCCCGCCGCTCGAGGTCGACCCCGCCGCGACGAAGCCGCCGCCGCCGCCGTTGCCCGTCGCCGACAAACCGCCGTTCTGGAGCACCGGGCGCGTCGTGGGCGTCGGCACCGCCGCCGTCGGCGTGGCGCTCCTCGGCGTCGGCTCGGTGGTCGGCATCACCGCGAAGTCGGCGTACGACGACGCGAAGAGCCGCTGCGCGGCCGGCACGCGCGGCTGCCCCGCCGACGCCGTGACCGACGCCGACAGCGCCTTCGATCGCGCCGGCATCGCGACCGGGTTCTTCGTCGCCGGGGGCGTGCTCGCCGCCGGCGGGGCCGCGCTCTTCTTCTTGTGGCCGACCCCAGCCGCCAAAGCGGGCGTCACGGTGGTGCCGGGGCCGGGCGGCCTCTCGGCGCGAGGGACGTTCTGATGCGGCGCGCGCTGATCGGTGCAGTGTGCATTGGTCTCGCCGTGGCCGGCTTGGCCGCGTGCGCCGACCTGCTCGGCTTCGAGCGCCTCGAGGCGAGCGCACCCGCCCCCGAGGCCGGAGCGCCCGAGGGCGGCGGGGCCGACGCCGGCGTCGACGCCGACGACCCCCGGTGCGCGGAGATCGGCCTCCCGCCGCTCCCCGACGCCGGCAGCGGCGGCGGCAGCGAATACTGGTTCGCGACGAGCCTCGTCGACTTCGGGCTCTCCGACGACGCGGGGGTGACGGGCGGGCTCACCGAGCAGACCGGCCTCAACGTCGACCGGCGTTGCACGACGTCGGCCGCGACCTCCTCCTGCGTCTTCCCGCCGAACGCCGTGCCCGAGAGCTACCAGCTCGACAAGGGCGCGGTGGGCGTCGACAACGCGAGCTACCGGCTCCTCCAGTCGCTGAGCGGCATCGGCACCGACCGGCCCTTCGCGCCGAGCAACATCAACTCGCGGCTGCGTCAGGGCAAGTTCAACCTCGTGTTCCGCCTCTCGGCGTACAACGACACCCCGAACGACCGCGACGTCACGGTCAACTACTTCCCCGCGGTCGGGATCGCCGACCGCGACGGCGGGCCCCCGGCCTTCAACCGCACCGACGAGTGGCTGCTCGACGACACGCGAGGGCCTGGGAAGTTCGACGGCCTCAGCATCTACCAAGACATCAACGCCTACGTGACGAACGGCACGCTGGTGGCTCGGTTCCCGCGCTTGCCGGTGTCGCTCGACGTCTCCGACGATCAGGGCCGGCTGACGATCTGGCTCTCCGACGTCGTCATCGTCGGCACGATCCGCAAGGGCGACGGCGGGGTGCCGGTCATCGAGCGGGCGATCGCCGCGGGCCGCTGGGGCGCCGAGGACTTCTTGCGCGAGGTCGGGACGCTCACCACCGGCGGCTTCCGGGTGTGCGACTCGCCCCCGATCTTCGACAGCCTGATCAAGACCACGTTCTGCCCCGCGCTCGACCTGCGCACCAGCAGCTCCGAAGACAACACCGGGAAGCCGTGCGACGCGATCTCCGCGGTCCTCGTGTTCCAGGCCTACAACGTCGACGAGCAGTCGCGGTACGTCACGGTGGACGCGGGGCCGAACCCCTGCCTCAAGGCCGACCTGACCTGCCCCACCGCGGTCGACGCCGGCGCGGACTGAACGCCTTTCCACGTGGGACGACGTGGGCGGCGGCGCACCGCGCATGTCGTCTGGCGCCCGTTGGTACTTGACGCGACGGGACATTCGCCCAATTCTTCGCATGCTAAAGGTTTAGGGCGGAACCAATTTTCTGCCCGTTTTTGGCTGCAGGCCAAGACAACAGGAGCTCCCCATGTCCGAATTGCGCTTCGACGGCAGAGTCGCCATCGTCACCGGAGCCGGCAACGGCCTCGGCCGATCCCACGCCCTCCTCCTCGCGTCGCGCGGCGCGAAGGTCGTCGTCAACGATCTCGGCGGCGGCGCGACCGGCGCCGGCAAGTCGAGCGCGGCCGCGGACAAGGTCGTCGAGGAGATCAAGGCCAAGGGCGGTGAGGCCGTCGCCAACTACGACAGCGTCGAGGACGGCGCCAAGATCGTCCAGTGCGCGCTCGACACGTGGAAGAAGATCGACATCATCGTCAACAACGCGGGCATCCTCCGCGACACGTCGTTCCCCAAGATGAGCCAGGAGGACTGGGACCTCATCTACCGCGTGCACGTCCTCGGCGGCTTCCGCATCACCCACGCCGCGTGGAACCACATGCGCGACGCCGGCTACGGCCGCGTCATCTTCACCGCGAGCGCGGCCGGCATCTACGGCAACTTCGGCCAGGCGAACTACTCGATGGCCAAGCTCGGCCTCGTGGGCCTGTCGAACACGCTCGCGCTCGAGGGCAAGAAGAAGAACGTCCTCGTGAACACCATCGCGCCGATCGCGGGCTCGCGCCTCACCGAGACGGTGCTCCCCAAGGAGATCACCGACGCGCTCAAGCCCGAATACGTCTCGCCGCTCGTCGCGTGGCTCTGCCACGAGGACTGCAGCGAGACCGGCGGCCTCTTCGAGGTCGGCGGCGGCTTCTTCGGCAAGCTCCGCTGGGAGCGCACGGAGGGCAAGCTCTTCAAGCTGGGGCGCGAGATCACGCCCGATCAGCTCAAGAAGTCGTGGAGCGTCATCACCGACTTCGGCAAGACCACGCACCCGACCGACGTCACGTCGTCGATGCAGCCGATCCTCGGCAACCTCCAGTCCAAGAGCCTCGGCGGCAACGAGCTCATCGACGTCGACGCCGCCCTCGGGTACGAGCTGCCGGCCGTCACCTCGAGCTACGACGAGCGCGACGTCGCCCTCTACGCCCTCGGCGTCGGCGCGGCCCAGAACCCGCTCGATCAGGAGGAGCTCCAGTACGTCTACGAGATGAACGGCCAGGGCTTCAACGTCCTGCCGACGTTCGGCGTCGTCCCCGCGCTGCGCATGATCTTCGACATGTACAAGCGCGGCGAGCAGGCCCCCGGCCTCAACTACGGCTTCGACCGCGTGCTCCACGGCGAGCAGTACACCGAGGTGGTGCGCCCGCTGCCGCCGAAGGCGAACCTCAGGCACAAGGCGAAGATCAAGGAGATCTGGGACAAGGGCAAGAACGCCCTCGTCGTCACCGGCATCGACAGCTACGACGCCGACACCGGCGAGCTCCTCGTGAAGAACGATCTCACGACGTTCGTGCGCGGCGCCGGCGGCTGGGGCGGCGAGCGCGGCCCGTCGGCCGACGTCAACGTCCCGCCCGATCGCGCGCCCGACAAGGTGCTCGAGGACAAGACCACCG
>JAEUKG010001055.1 GCA_016794325.1 Myxococcales bacterium
GCTGCGCGGGGGGGGGGGGGGTGGCGCGTGGTGGCGGGGGGGCGGGGCGTCGGGGGTGGGGGGATGGGCGTTGGGCTATGGGCGATGGGGGATGGGCGAAGGGCGTTGGGCGAGGGGCGGAGGGCGAAGCGTGAGGGGCGAGGGGGAGAGGGGCGGGCACGTGGCGTGCTTGAGGTGGCGCCATGAACCGTCGGCTCCTCGCGTCCGGGATCGTGATCGCGCTCGCCCTCGCGTGTCGGCGGGAGCCGTCGGCGGCGAGCGCCGCGGAGGGGGGCGTCGCGCTGCCCGCGCCGCGATCGAGCGGCGCGATGTCGGTCGAGGCGGCGATCGCGGCGCGGCGGTCGTCGCGCTCGTTCTCGGGCGCGCCGCTCACCGACGCCGAGCTCGGGCAGCTCCTCTGGGCCGCGCAGGGAGTGACGGAGCCGACGCAAGGTCTGCGCGCGGCGCCCTCGGCGGGGGCCCTGTACCCGCTGGTCGTGTACGTCGTGTCCGCGGAGGGCGTGCGGCGCTACGAGCCCCAAGGGCACGGGCTCGCGCGCGTCGCTGCTGGGGACAGGCGCCCCGCGCTCGCCAAGGCGGCGCTGTCGCAGCCCGCGGTCGCGGCGGCGCCGGTGAGCCTCGTCGTCGTCGGCGTCGTGTCGCGGACGCGGGCGAAATACGGCGATCGCGCCGAGCGCTACGCGGCGATGGAGGCCGGCCACGCCGCCCAGAACGTCCTCTTGCAGGCGACCGCGCTCGGCCTCGGCGCCGCGCCCATCGGCGCCTTCGACGACGACGCGATCCGCGCCGTCCTCCAGCTCGACGCGAGCGCGACCCCCTTCTACGTCGTCCCCGTCGGGCGGCGCTGACGCGCCACCCCCGACCCGTCAGGGGACGGCGGCGTCGAAGTGGACCGCCCAGTTGTGGAGCGGGTATCCGTACTGGGATGGCGTGGCGTCCGAGTCGCGGACGTTGCCGCGGGCGCCGACGGTGGGGCCCGGGCAGGCGTTGGGGACGGGCGCGTTCTGGGCGTAGGAGAGGCGCCGGCTCGCGCCGGTCGGCGCGCTCGCGAGGGTGATGGTCACGGTGTCGGGGGCGGTCACGGCGACGCTCTGGATCGCGGGCGGCGCCCCGCTCGCGTCGGTGTACCGGAAGCCGAAGCTGCCGGGGTTCGTCACGTTGGTCGTGTCGAGCACCAGCGGCGGCGCCGGCACGTGGAACTTCACCGTGATCACGCTGCCCGCCCGCGTGATCTGCAGGGGCCGCACCGGCTCCCACGCCTTCCCCTCGAGCACGTGCTTGAGGTACGCCTTGGCGAAGTACTCGCCGAGGCGCCGGTTGCCGTGGTTCGTGAAGTGGATGCAGTCGGTGGCGAAGGGCAGGTGGTAGGTCGGCCCGACGAGCACGACCTTGCCCGGCGCGCGGACGTGGGCGTCGAGCTGGAGGTTGGCGACGGCGCTCGAGCGGGTGTCGGTCCAGTCCGAGAGCTGGGACACGAAGAGCGGCACGTCGAGGGTCTGGCCGGTGCGCGCCTTGACCTCGGCGTCGTAGTCGCGCTGCCACTCGAGGAGGGCGTCGGAGTAGTTGGTGATCGCGTTCGGGGCGCCGTTCGTGCCGTCGAGGGGGAACTCGCTGGCGTAGTGATCGGACTCGCCGTGGATCGCGGTGACGGCGCGCACGACGTAGGATTTGCCCTGCGCGGCCGCGATCCGCTTCGCGTCGTCGACCTGGCGCATCCCGTCGGTGAAGCCGGGGATGTACGCCGCGCCCTCCCAGGAGCAGCCGCCCTTGCGCAGGCACCAGTAGGTGCGCCCGCTCCGGCCGTGCAGGCTCACGAGGAGGTCGTGGCTCGTGCGCGGCGGCGCCTGGCCCACCAGGTAGACCGAGCGGGCGATCTTGGTCACCTCGTTGGCGAGGCCCGACGACATCGTCTCGACGCCGTAGTTGAAGAAGCGGTCGCCCTCGACGAGGGGGACGAAGCTCGCCGGCGTCTGGTAGGCCTTGCAGCCCTGGCCGTCGCAGGTCGTGGAGGTCATCACCCCGACGTCGAACGAGAGGTTCGCGTAGGGCTGGGTCGTGGTGAGCACGGGCGTGCCGCTGTTGGCGACGCTGTTGCTCTGGCCCGTCGAGAGCACGTGGTTCAGGTCGAAGTGCTGGTACGACGGGGATAGTCCGGTGCCCCCGCCGCCGAGGGCGGTGTTGACGGCGATCTCGACCTGACCCGAGAGCGATCGCTGGAGGGTGATCCAGAGCTCGCTCTGCCCGCCGAACGTGACGAGCGAGGGGAAGAAGTCGACGTCCTTGGTGAGCGTCTGGGCCGCGCCGCCGTCGACGCGGAGCTCGAGGGTGCTCGGCTCGGGGCCGGTGTACGAGCGCACGCGGAAGGTCGGGCTCTTCAGCGCCGCGCCGCGGGTGTCGAGCACGAAGCGGGCCTTCGTGGTCGCGGCCACGAGCTCGAAGACGCCGTAGGTCGGGTTGTAGCCCGCGGGCTGGTAGGTCTGGGTGGCGGCGCTCGCGCCGCCGACGCCGGCCGGCCCGCTCGTGACCGCGGCGCCCTCGAGGACGGTGAGCTGGGCGTCGACGGTGCGCTCGATCTCGGTGCGCTGCCCCGCCACCGCGCCCTTGGGGCCGAGGACCATCGCGACCGTGCGCGTGTGGTACGGGTAGCCCGAGAGGGTGCGGTCGTCGCCGTACGCCGGGTACGCTGCCTTGCCCACCGCCCCGGAGTTGGTCCCCCACGCGATGCGCTTCGAGGGCGCCGGGAGCTCCCACTGGCTGAGCTGGTAGGTCCAGTTCCACTCGGCCGGCATCGACTGGGTGGCGGGGGCGCCGGGGCCGACGACCTTGGTCGCGCTCGTCCGCCCCCAGTTGTCGTAGAACCACCCGAAGCCGGCGTCCTTGCGCTGCCAGGTGTCGGTCTGCACCGCGCCCATCTCCGCGTTCTCGGGATCGCTCCACATGTGCACGTAGGGCACGCGGTTCGTGGCGGTGTAGTCCCAGGTGGACGCGAGCGACAGCGGCGCGCTCGTGGTCTTGAACTGGTAGCGGTCGCCCCATCCCGCTCCGGATACGGTGCCGTCGACGCCGTCGAAGGCGAGCTCGCCGGCGGGGCCGCGGTCGTCGAGGTTCACCGCGTTGGCGGCGAGCGCCGAGGCGTCGACCGTGTGGGCGAGGATCGGGTGGTCCTTGCCGGTGGCGAAGAGGTACTGGATCGTGACCTTGATCGGGCGGTCGACGGGCGGGTGGGCCGGCAGCTCGCCCTGGGTGCGGAGCACGTTCCACGAGAACTGGTGGATGACGTGGTGGCGCCCCGCGAGGACGCGGGCCCAGGTGCCGGGCGCGCGGCGGCTCGACGAGGTGTTCCGATCGAGGTCGTCGTCGCCGTCGTGGTGGACGGTGTAGCCCCAGCCCGGGTGATCGGGCGTGCGCCCGCCGGTCGCGGCGCGCACCGAGCCGTCGGCCTTGGTGTAGGTGAAGCGTCGGACGTAGCCGCCGTAGAACCCGGCGGGGTCGGCGGCGTCGTTGCGGACGAGGGCGGCGCTGCGCTCCTTGTTGCCGGCGTCGCGCCAGCGCACGACGTCGCTCGTGAAGCCGCCCACCGACTGGCCCGCGTCGACGGCGACCGTCGCCCACGTCGGCGGCGCGGCGGCCTCGTTCATCCCGAGGGTGGTGGCGGCGCTGATCGTCCTCTTGAGCACGAGCCAGAGGGTCCCGCCGTCGAGCGAGGCGTCGTAGTCGGTGCCGGGGACGAGGGGGGTGGCGCCGAGGCGGACCCCGCTCGGCAGCGTCGCCAGCGGGTAGTCGACGACGCGGAACACCGGGTTCTGGATCGACTTGGCCTTGGGATCGAGGGTGAAGACCGCGGCCCCGGTGCCGGCCTCGGCGCGGACGTCCCAGGTCGCGTACACCGCGTTGTATCCCGCGGGGGATAGCGTGCGGGCGTCGGTGCGGCCGACGCCGGCGGGCGCCGACGTGACCACCGCGCCCCGGGTGGCGGTGAGGCTCGAGGCGGTGAGGCGCTCGAGCTGGGCGACCTGGGTGGAGGTGGCGTTCTTGGCGCCGGTCACCACGAAGACGCTGTACGACTGGTACGGGTACCCGCTGGCGGTGCCGGCGTCGCCGTAGGTGGGGAACGAGGTCTTGCCGACCGCGCCCGGGTTCATCCCCCAGCCGAGGGACTTCACCGAGGTGCCGCCCGGCAGAGAATACTGGTGGAGATAGTAGGTCCAGTTCCAGTCGGCGGGCATGAGCTGGCCGGCGGGGCTGCCGGCGTCGATCACGCGGGTCGCGCTCGTCTTGCCCCAGTTCGAGTAGAACCAGCCGTAGCCGCCGTCGTGGCGGGTGTAGCGCTCGGTCTGGACGAGCCCCATCTCGGCGTTGTTCGTGGTGCTCCACGAGCACACGTGGGGCACGACGTTGGTGGCGGTGTACGACCACGCGGACTGGAGCGTGACCGGGCCCGCCGAGGTCGTGACGAACTTGCGCCGGTCGCCCCAGCACACGCCGTCGACCGTGGCGGCGGCGCTGCCGGTGTACTCGACGTCGCCGTAGGGCGCCTTGGTGTCGAGCTCGATCGCGTTCGGGCCGGCGGCGCTCGCGTCGTAGGTGACCGACCACAGGGGCGCGCTCCGCCCGGCGACGAACACCCACTGCACCGTGGCCTTCACCGGGACCACGACCCCGCCGTCGGTCTTGAGCTGCGGGTAGCGGTGCTCGATCACCGCGTGGGCGGGGCCGACGCTCGTGACGACGCGCGTGCCGGCGACGGCCTTGTTGGAGACGGTCGCGTAGTCGGAGCTCCGGGTCGCGTAGAGGAAGCCGAACCCGGGCTCGGTCTGGCCCGGCCCGATCGTCCGGGTCGTCGTGGACGTCGGCATGTACGTCATGCGTCGCGCGTAGCCGCCGTAGCTCCCGGACGGATCGACCGCGTCGTTCTTCACGAGGAACACGACGCGGCTTCGCCCGGCCGCGTCGCGCCACGTCACGCGGTCGCCGACGTAGCCGCCCTCGTTCACGCCCTGCTCGAGGACGAGCGGCGGCGACCCTCCGCGCGCGTGGAGCTCGGGCACGTCGGGCGCCTCCGGCTCGGCGTCGGTCGGCGTCGCCGTGTCGGGATCTTCGGGCCGCGGCGCCTCCGTCTGGAGCGCTCCGCACGCGGTCGCGGTCGCGCCGAGCGCGAAAAACCTGAGGAGTTGCAGACGGTTGGAGGTTCGGCGCATGGCGATGGTCGTACTCTGACCCACATCCGGCCGCGGCGCAAACGCGGGCTTGCCGAGGACAGAAGTAAGTGCTTACTTACTTGCATGGCTGGGCGCCGCAAAGACTCTCGGACCCGCAAGGGCGAGCTCACCGACGCCGCGCTCCGCATCATCGCGACCCGCGGCGTCACCGCGCTCACCACCCGGTCGCTCGCCGACGAGGTGGGCCTCACCACCGGCGCCATCTTCAAGCACTTCGAGTCGCTCGACGCGCTGCTCGTCGCGGTCGTCGAGCGCGTCGAGGTCGTGCTCGACGCGACGTTCCCGCCCGGTGACCTGCCGCCGCGCGAGCGCATCGCCGGCTTCGTCGAGGCGCGCAGCGCCGCCGTCGGCGCGCAGCTCGGGATCATGCGGCTCGTGCTCTCGGAGCAGTTCTCGCTGTCGTTGCCGCCGGAGGCGTCGCGCCGCCTCGCGGCCTGCGTCGTCAAGACGCGCGCGTTCCTCGCGGGCTGCGTCGCCGACGGCCAGCGCGACGGGACGATCCGCGCCGACGTGGCGCCGGCCGCGCTCACCACCATCGTCATGGGGACGACCCAAGCCCTCGCCCTCGCGGGCCACGCGCCGGCGGCCGCGGCCGTCGTCCGCGCGGGGCTCGTCGCCCTGCTCGAGCCGCCACCACACCATCCACCGAAGACCGCCCACCCATCGAGGAAGAGATGAGAGCCTCCTTGTCACTCACGGCGCTCGCGCTCGCGCTCGGCGCCTGCGGGAGCCCGCCCGCGCAGCCTGCGCACCCGCCGGCGCACGACCACGGGCTGCCAACGCCCGCCCGCACCCACGCGCACGACGCTCCGCGGGCCCAGAGCGTCGAGGTCCCCGCCTCCGCCGGCGCGGGGCCCGTGCGCGAGGTGAAGAGCGTCTACGAGGCGCCAGGCCTCAAGGTCGTGACGATCGTGCTCCGGCAGGGCACCTCGCTGCCCACGCACCACGCCGAGGCCGCGGTGACGATCCAGGCGCTCGCGGGCTCCGGCGTCGTCGTCGCCGGGGGCGCGCGCCTGCCGCTCGATCGCGCGCACTTCGTGGCGCTCGCCCCTGGCGAGCCGCACGCGGTCGAGCCCGAGGCGGGCGCCGATCTCGTGCTCCTCGTGCACCACGCGGGTGGCGGCGGCCACCACCACCCGTGAGCGCGACGGGCAGCGAGGGGCGCCGGTGAGCGCGCGCGGCGTCGTGGGGCGCGCGCTCGCGGGGCTCCGCCGCGCGGCGTGGCTCGTCGTCGTGGTCGCCGTCGTCGCGGCGGTGCTGTGGGCGCGCCTCCTCCGGCCGGCGCCGGTGGTGAGCGCGCGGGTCGAGCGCGCCACCGTCGTCGAGGAGGTGTCCGGGCGCGGCACGGTCGAGAGCGAGCGCGAGGCGGCGCTCGGCTTCGACCTCGTGGGCCGCCTGAGCCGCGTCGAGGTCGAGGAGGGCGCGCGCGTGACGATGGGGCAAGAGCTGGCGCGGCTCGAGACCGATCAGGCGCAGGCCGATCTCCGCTCCGCCCAGACCGGCATCAGCGCCGCGCGGGCGTCGCTGCAGCGCATCGCCGCCGACGAGGAGCGCGCGCGCGCCGTGCTCGCGACCGCGGAGCGCGAGGCGCGCCGCACCCAGCAGCTCGTCGAGGGCGGCTCGCTCCCGCCGCAGCAGCGCGACGACGCGACCGATCGCGTCCGCGTCGCGCGCGCGGATCTCGACCGCGTGCTCGCGCAGCGCTCGGAGGCCACCCGCGGCATCGACGTCGCGGCCGGCGGCGCCGAGCAGCGCCGGGTCGCGGTCGTGCGGGCGGCGCTGCTCGCGCCGTTCGACGGCATCGTCACCCGGCGGCTGCGCGAGCCGGGCGACACCGTGACCGTCGGCTCGACCGTGCTGCGGATCGCCGACACCCGGCGGGTGTACGTGAAGGCCGCCCTCGACGAGACCGTGCTCCATCGGCTCGCGGTCGAGCAGCGCGCGTCGGTCGTCTTCCCCGGCAGCCCCGACGTCATCCCCGGCGTGCTCACGCGCATCCCCTGGGAGGCCGACCGCCAGACCCACGAGCTCCTCGTGGACGTCACCCCCTCGGCCATCGCTCGGCGCACCGCCATCGGCCAGCGCGCCGACGTGAAGATCGAGCTGGGACGCCGGGAGCGAGCCTTGACGATACCGTTGGGGATGGTGATGCGCGACACCGCGGGGGCCTACGTGGGGGTGGACCGAGGGGGGCGAGTGGCGGTGGTGCGGCCGGAGCTCGGGATCGCGAGCGCGACGCAGGTGGAGGTGCTCTCGGGCCTCGGTGAGGGGGACGTGGTGCTCGGGCCCGCGCGGCCGGGGGAGGCGCTCCCGGTCGGTCGCCGCTGGGAGGCGCGATGAACCTCGCCCTCCGCGACGTCCGGCGCCACGTCGGCCGCTTCGTCGGCACGGCGGCGGGCCTCGGCCTGCTCCTCACGGTGGTGGTGGCGATGCAGGGCATCTACGCGGGCATGGTCGACGACGCGACCATCCTCACGCGCGCGATGCGCGCCGATCTGTGGGTGGTGCAGCGCGGCACGCGCGGGCCCTTCGCCGAGGGCTCGCGGCTCGACCCGAGCATCGAAACGCGCGCGGCGGCGGTCCCCGGCGTCCGGCGAGCGCGCCCCTATACCTACCAGCTCATCCAGCGAGAGCGCGGCGCCGAGGTCGTGCGCATCGCCCTCGTGGGCGTGGGGTGGCCCGACGACCGCGGGGCCGCGCTCCCCATCGTGCGCGGGCGGGCGCTCGGCCAGGCCCACGGCGAGATCGTCGTCGACGCCTCCCTCGGGGTCGCGATCGGGGAGTCGCTCACCCTCGCCGGCGAGCCATACCGCGTGGTGGGGCTGACCCGCGACGCGCTCACGTCGGGGGGAGACTCCGTGGCCTTCCTCACCGTCGCTGACGCGGTGCTCGTCGCCGTCGACCAGCCGGCGGAGGCGCTCGTGCTCGAGCGCGCGCGCGTGGCCGAGCGCCTGCGCAAGACCGACCTCGGCCGGGGCCAGCCCGCGCTCGAGGACCTCGCGACGGATCCCCGCTGGCGGGCGCCTTCGCTCGCCGCGCCGCCGGTGGCGGCGGTGCTCGTGGACGTCGACCCGCGCCGGACGGACGAGGTCCTCTCCGTGCTCCAGAGCTGGGGGGACGTCGCGGTCTACCGCCAGTCGGA
>JAEUKG010001072.1 GCA_016794325.1 Myxococcales bacterium
AAAGCGCCGATTTCGTTCAGAATCCCGTGACGCGCAGCGTGAGACCGCCGACGTCCGCGCCCTGGGCGCCGGGCACGAGGGTCACCGTCGCCGCCTCGTTCTTCACCTTCGGCGGCGGCCCCGGGATCACGAGCAGCGCGACGCCGACGCCCAGCATCGCGACGCCGCCGAGCTGGAGGATCTCGCTCGCGACGGCGGTGGCGAGGATCGGGGTGCGGGGGTTGCTGCACGCCTGGTCGTTCGAGAACTCCCCGATGGTGACGAACGGGCCGACCAGGGGGATGAACGAGTACCCGGCGGCGCTGCGACAGTCCTTCGGCTTGCCCACGAAGCTCCACGTTCCGACCGCCGCGCCCGCCAGGTATCCGGCGCCGGCGCCGACGATCCCTGCCCCGACGAGGATGCCGCCCACGCTGCGCGAGGCGGTGCCCGCCGTGGTCGGCGCCATCGTGGACTGGGGCGGCGGCGCGGTCGGCAGCGGGTTGTGCCGGAACGCCGGCTCCGCGGGCTTCGAAGGGCCCGCGCACGCGAGGCCGTCCCGGGTCATGCCGGACGGGCACGTCGGCCGCCCGACGCACCACGACTGCGCCTCGTCCCAGGTCTGGTCGGGCCAGCAGCAGTGGCCCTGGGTGGCCGGGGTCGCGACCTTGCCCGCGGGGCAGAGATCGTCCTCGGCGCGGGCGGCCCCCGACCCGAGGAGGAGCACCAGGGCGGCGCCGAGCGCCGTGACCTTGGACCGGGTCATCACACCACCTCCGGGAAGCGCTTGCGCAGGAGCATGCTCGCGGCGTCGGCCGCGCACGCCTTGCAGTATCCGTATCGGGCTATGAGGCGGTCGAGCACCTCGCGCGCGCCGCGCTTGTGCTGGTCGTCGAGCCCCGAGCCGTCCTCGCGTACGAGGATGACGAGATCGCGGGCGAGCTTGCCGACCTCGGCGCGCTTCTCGGTGAAGATCGCCTCGCGCATCCGCCGCAGGTGCTGCGGGAAGACGTTGGCCGCCTCGACCCGCTCCGTCGGGTGGTCGATGGCCCAGGCGGCGATCGCGCTGATCATCTGCTTGCGCGCCTCCTCGGCCTCGCCCTTGACGTCGAGGAGCCGTTCCACCTCGCGCATCATCTTCTCGTCCGGCTCCTCGTAGTCGCCGGTGATCTTGTTGCGGATGCGCTCGCGCTTGACCCACACGCTCACGTGCTGGACGTAGCGCTCGAAGAGCTCGTCGTAGCGCCCCTCCTCGACGAGGCCGCTCGCCGCGTAGACCTCCTGCTCCCACACGCCCAGCACCCGCTCGAGGATCGACTCGCGGAAGAGCTTCACGTCGTGGTAGCCGCCGGCGACCACGTCCTGCTGGAGCCACTCGAACTCGGTGCGGAGCTGGCAGAGCCGCTCGAGCTCGTCGAGCACCGCGAGCGGCGACAGGCACGCGTAGCGCTCGGACTGCGCGGCGTCGAGGAGCACCACGCGCATCTCGCGCGGGCTCGCGCCGATGCGGCCCTCGTAGATCGGGTACGAGTCGCTCTCGGTGTCCACCGCGGCGACGCTCGCCTTGAGCACCTTCTGCTGATCGGCGTCGAGGCGCTCGGGCGCGCGGCCGTGGGCGTAGAGATCGAGCTTCTCGATCGCCGAGAGGCCAGACAGCGCGCTCGACAGGACGCGCCCGAACTTCTCGCTGTTCGGCTTGCGCATGCGGGTGAGCACCGCGAAGATCGCCGCGACCTCCGTGGCGTGGGGGGCGACGTGCCGCTGCACCTGGGGCGCGATCTGCGAGTCGTAGAGCGCCTGCTCGTCGAGGTAGCTGCGCAGGTAGGGCGTGCGAACGAGCTCGATGCGGCCGCGGAAGCTCGGGAACTCCGGGTGCTCGCGGAACGCGTCGAGGTGCAGCTCGTTGGCGCTGCCGATCATCACGCAGTTGAGCTGGACGTTCTGGGCCACGAGCGAGACCTCCTGGGTCTCGATCGAGAGCTGCAGGTACTTGAAGGTGTCGAGCGGGCGCTTGAGCAGATCGCTGAACTCGAGGAGCCCGCCGGCGGCGTCGACGAGCTCGCCCTTGGCCTCGTAGAGCGACACCGCCTGGAGCGACGGCGGCAGCGCCGACAGCGATCGGTCCGCGGTCACCTGGCGCTCGGCGGCGTCGACGCTCATCTGCGGGCCCACCGTCACCGCGCCCACGCGGTAGCGCTGCGAGACGAAGTAGCGCTCGACCTGCACGTGCTTGAGCACCTCGCTGTACGAGCCCTTGTAGCTCGACAGGAGCGCCTCGAAGACCTGCTGGCTCTTGTGCGACTGCTCGCCGCGCAGGATCCACTCCGGCGGCGGCTCGGCGCCCTTCGGGAGCATCCGCTCGAGGAGGGCCCGACGCTCGTCGACGGGGATCAGGAAGAGCGGGTGGTCGCGCACCTCGAGGAGGAGCTTCGCGTCGATCTGATCGTCGGGCAGGTGCGCGTACGACGTGAGCTTGTCGGTCTGGCCCTTCTCCTGGCCGAAGCCGAGGGCGCCGCGCACCGTCTTGCTCGACGGGAAGACCCACGAGTAGCGGTAGAGCGCGCCCTGATCCAGCGTCGAGTAGTGCTCGAGCGCGCGCATCAAGCACGCGACGAAGGTGCTCTTGGCCGAGCCGTTGGGCCCGTGGAGCAGCACGAGCCGGTTGGGCTTGCCCTCGCGGGCGAAGTTGGAGAGCACTCGGTAGAGCTCCTCCTGCACCTGCTCCTGGCCGACGAGCGCGCCGCGCCGCATGCGGGGCGCCGCGCCCGGCACCGACGTCGGCACCGGCCCGCGCACCGACGGCGGCGGCGCGGGCTCGGGCTCCCACGGCAGATCGAAGAGCGCGTAGCGGGTGAACTCGCCCCACGCGGTCGTCACCTTCCGCGTCCCGTAGTGGTCGAAGCAGTCGCGCACGTAGCGGGAGGCGTCGCGGCTGTGCCGCACGGGATCCTGCGCGAACATGTCGAGGTATTCCCCGAACGACAACACGCGCCGGCCCTCGAGGAAGCGCTTCTCGACCGCGCTGGCGACGTTGTGGAGCTCGTTTCCGACGGTTCGGCTCATCGCGACCAGCGTATGCGCGAACGTGCAGACCAGGCTATCCAGAATTGGAGCGGGCCGCAGACGCCGATCGTTGTGAGCGACAAAAAGCGCGAGAGCGCGGGGCTCTCGCCTCGCGCTCTCGGTGTGCTGCGGCTTCTCTACGCGACGCTCAGAGCTTGACGGCTTCCTCGAAGTTCTTGCACTTGTCGCCCGAGCAGACGCCGCCCTTCACCTTGCACTCGCCCGAGCCGCCCGAGGCCTCGGCCTTGCTGTCGGAGAGGGTGAAGTTGATCGTCTTGTCGCCGCACTTCAGCTTCCAGGGGTACTCCTTGTTCACGTGCCAGGCGCCCTTCGGCGTGACGGTGACCTTCCCGCCCCCGGCCGTGAGGTTGTACTCGTCTGCCGCAAGAGCCGTGACGGCCACGAGACCAAACGCGAGCGCAACCAAAGAGCCGACAACCTTAGACACGCGCATTCGTCACTCTCCTCTGCCCGCGGGGGGCATTTTTCGCGTCGCCTCATCGAGGTGAGGGCGCCGCGAGCTCCAGAAAGGGTCCCCCTCTTCGGGGTGCCTGGTCAAGCGCCAGCGTAAGCTCGTTTCGTTTCGACGGGGTCCCCGCGGAGATCATTCAGCCGGGGGGTCATGTTTTTTTGCGCTCGTCGTTCTCTCAGCGAACGTAGAGCTCGAGGATGGGGCCGCGCACCACGCCGCTGCCTTCGGCCTCGCGGGGAGCGAGAGCAAACGCCATTCCGGTCGCGCTCGGCCGCTCCGCGACCACGGCGATCCCCTGATCGCGCGCGTCGCGGCGGCGCCATTTCTGAACGAGCTCGCGAACATCCAGGCGAACGAGGGGCCGGCCCGAGGCCGTGACCGTCGTCTTGGGCGCCCGCACGTCTTCGGTCTGCGGCTGGGTGGCCCACGACGTCGATCGAGGGCTCCAGGCCTCGACGATCCGGGTCGCATGTAGGGAAATGGGGGACGGATCGGCGTCGTAGGTGTCGCTCCTCGACAGGAGGACGTAGGCCTCGATCACCTCCTGCTCCGGCGGCAGCGGGACCGCGAACTTCAAGAACAGGCGCGCCCGGTCCTTGCCGAGCACGGCGATGGCGGGCGCGGTCGCGTCGCCGCCTTCGGGCGGGATGTACGCGACCTCGACGGGCTCGAAGACGAGGCGGCGCGAGCTCTGCACCGCGGGGGTGCCGGCGTCGGGCTGGCAGCGGCCGGCGACGCACGCGCTCGAGCCGCAGTCGGTGGGCGCTTCGCACATCCGCGGCCGCGTCGCGCACGCGGCGAAGAGCGCAGCGGCGGACGCGAGCGCGAGGGCGGCGGCGGCGTGGCGCGGCGAGGGCACGGCCGGAGCCTACCAGGTTCGCGTCCGATCTGGAGCCCGAAGCCGGTACCCTGTAGCCTCCTCGGCCGTGTCCGCCCTCCTGTCCGTCCAAGGCCTCGTCACGAGCTTCCAGAGCGAGGGCGGGCGCGCCGTGCGCGCGGTGGACGACGTCTCGTTCGAGGTCGGCGAAGGCGAGAGCGTGGGGCTCGTCGGGGAGAGCGGATGCGGCAAGAGCGTGACCGCGCTGTCGATCCTGCGCCTCTTGCCCGAGCCGCCGGCGCGGATCGAGGCCGGCAAGATCCTCTTCGCGGGCAAGGACCTCCTCGCGCTCAGCGAGCGCGAGATGCGCGACGTCCGCGGCAACGACGTCTCGATGATCTTCCAGGAGCCGATGACGAGCCTGAACCCGGTCTACACGGTCGGCAGCCAGATCGTGGAGGCCATCCGGCTCCACCAGAAGAAGGGCCGCGGCGAGGCGTGGGACAAGGCGGCGTCGCTGCTCGGGCTCGTGGGGATCCCCTCCCCCGAGACCAACGCCCGCGCCTATCCCCACCAGCTCTCGGGGGGGATGCGCCAGCGCGTGATGATCGCGATGGCGCTCGCCTGCGAGCCGAAGCTCCTCATCGCCGACGAGCCGACGACGGCGCTCGACGTGACGATCCAGGCCCAGATCCTCGAGCTCCTCCGGGGGCTCCAGGAGAAGATGAAGATGAGCGTCCTCTTCATCACCCACGACCTCGCGGTGGTCGCCGAATACACGAAGCACGTCGTCGTGATGTACGCCGGCCGCGTGGTCGAGCGGGCGCCCGTCGTCGACGTCTTCCGCCGGCCTCGGCACCCCTACACCAAGGGCCTGCTCGGCAGCCTCCCCCGCCAGGGCGGCGGCGCCGGGGACCTGCCCCGGCGGGCGCGCCTGCCGGTGATCGAGGGGATGGTCCCCGACCTCGCGACGCTCGGCGGCGGGTGCCGCTTCGCGGACCGCTGCTCGATGGTCCAGCCCCAGTGCCGCGAGGCCGAGCCCGAGCTCACCGCGCTCGAGGACGAACCCCACCGCTACGCGCGTTGTATTCGCGCAGGCGAGCTGTAAGATCCACGCTCTCCCGCGAGACCGATGGCCCAGAAGACCGGCACCGACGACGCCCCGCTCAAGCTGACGGATCCCCCGCCGGGCAAGCAGCGCACGCTCGTCGCCACCGAGCGGATGGGCAAGTACTTCCCGGTGCAGAAGGGCCTCTTCGGCGAGCGCCAGGTGCTGCGCGCCGTCGACTCGGTCTCGCTGCGCGTGCGCCGCGGGGAGACTCTCGGGCTCGTGGGCGAGAGCGGCTGCGGCAAGAGCACGCTCGGCCGGTGCATCCTTCGCCTCGTCGAGCCGACGTACGGCCGCGTCGTGTACGACGGGCGCGACATCCTCCCGCTGAGCTCGTCGGAGATGCGGCCGCTCCGCCGCAAGATGCAGATCATCTTCCAGGATCCGTACTCGAGCCTGAACCCGCGGATGACGGTGCGCCAGATCGTGGGCGAGGCGATCCAGATCCACAAGCTCGCGGCGAGCAAGAAGGACGAGGAGGAGATGGTCGCCGATCTCCTCCAGAAGGTGGGGCTCCGGCGCGAGCACATGGGCCGCTACCCCCACGAGTTCTCGGGCGGCCAGCGCCAGCGCATCGGGATCGCCCGCGCGCTCGCGGTGAAGCCCGAGTTCATCGTCTGCGACGAGCCGATCAGCGCGCTCGACGTGTCGATCCAGGCCCAGATCGTGAACCTCCTCCTCGACCTCCAGGACGAGCTCGGGGTCGCGTTCTTGTTCATCTCCCACGACCTCAAGGTCGTCGAGCACGTGAGCCACCGGGTGTGCGTGATGTACCTCGGCCGCATCGTCGAGCAGGGCGGCGTCGAGGAGCTCTACGGCGCGCCGCTCCACCCCTACACCCGCGCGCTCTTGTCGGCGGTGCCCGTGGCCGACCCCGAGAAGAAGCGGCTCCGCATCCTCCTCGAGGGCGACGTCCCCTCGCCCATCGATCCGCCGGGCGGCTGCTCGTTCCACCCCCGGTGCAACCGTGCCTTGCGCGGCACCTGCGAGAAGGAGGAGCCGCCGCTCGCCGAGGTCCGTCAGGGCTCGGGCCACAAGGTCGCCTGCTGGAACCCGCACACGGAGTGATCGTGGACTCACCCGCGCGCGGCGGCCCGACGCGAATCGGCCGGTACGACATCGAGGACGTCCTCGGGCAAGGGGGGATGGGTCGCGTGTACCTTGCACGCGATTCGGTGCTCGGGAGGCGCGTCGCGCTGAAGGTGCTCCGCGACGATCTCGGGCTGCCACCGGAGACGAAGCGGGCGCTCCTGTCGCGGATGCAGAACGAGGCCCGCGCGGCCGCCGCCATCAGCCACCCCGGCATCGTCACCCTCCACGACATGGGCGAAGACGACGCGCTCGGCCTCTACCTCGTCTTCGAATACGTGGAGGGTCCGACGCTGCGCGAGCGCATCGCCCGAGGGCCGCTGCCGCTCGAGGAGGTCGCCGAGATCGCCGAGCGCCTCGGCGACGCCCTCAGCGTGGCGCACGCCGCGGGGGTCATCCACCGCGACGTGAAGCCCGAGAACGTGATCCTCGCCAAGACGGGCCCGAAGATCGCCGACTTCGGGATCGCCCGCGCGCCGGACTCGACGCTCACCCAGAGCCAGAACGTGTTCGGCACGCCGGCCTACAGCGCCCCCGAGGCGCTCCGCGTCGGCGACTTCAGCGACGCCTCCGACCAGTTCTCGTTCGCCGCCACCCTCTACGAGGCGATCACGGGCGAGCGCGCGTTCCGCGGCGAGGACGCGCTCGCGGTGGCGACGTCCGTCACCAAAGACCCGCCTCCGCCGCTGTCGGCGTCGCTCGGCGATCCGCGCGTCCTCGGCCGCGTCGAGGCCGTGCTCGCGCGCGGCCTCGCCAAGGAGCCCGACCGGCGCTACCCCTCGTCGGCCGAGCTCGGGAGCGCGCTCGCGCGCATCATCCGCGAGCCGCCGCCGCCGTCGCTGTCGTCCCAGATCGCGCGGACGCCCGGGCCGCCGTCGTCGATGACCCGCACGAGCACGCCGCCCCCGGCCCCCGCCGAGAACCTGCGCGCCTACGCCGAGGCCCCGGTGCGCCCGTCGCTGGTCATGCGGCAGCAGACGCACCGCGTGCAGAACAT
>JAEUKG010001083.1 GCA_016794325.1 Myxococcales bacterium
AAGGGGGTCGTGGCGAAGGCCGAGGCCAAGATGCCGCCGCGGCACCCGCGGTTCTCCACCTGGAGCGACATGGACGTCCCGGACGTCCTCACGCCCGCCGACGTCCCGACGAGCTATTCCCGCGATCTGGGCCTCCCCGGGGAGTACCCGTTCACCCGCGGCGTCCAGCCCACCATGTACCGCAGCCGGCTGTGGACGATGCGCATGTTCGCCGGCTTCGGCACGCCGGCGCAGACGAACGAGCGCTTCCACTACCTCCTGCGCGAGGGGCAGACGGGCCTCTCGACCGCCTTCGATTTCCCCACCTTGATGGGGTACGACTCGGACTCGCCGCGCTCGCTCGGCGAGGTCGGCATGTGCGGCGTCGCCGTCGACACCCTGCGCGACATGGAGATCCTCTACGACGGGATCCCGCTCGACAAGGTGACGACGTCGATGACCATCAACGGCCCGGCGATCGTCCTCCTCGCGTTCTACGTCGCGCTCGCCGACGTGCGCGGCATCCCCCGCACCGCCATCGGGGGCACGGTGCAGAACGACTGCCTCAAGGAGTTCATCGCCCAGCACGCGTGGCTCGTGCCGCCGCGGCCGGCGATGCGCATCGTCACCGACATGATCGAGTTCTGCGCGAAGGAGGTCCCGCGCTGGAACACGGTGTCGATCAGCGGCTACCACATCCGCGAGGCCGGAGCGACCGCGGCCCAGGAGCTCGCCTTCACCCTCGCCGACGGCATCGCGTACGTGCAGAGCGGCATCGACCGCGGCCTCGACGTCGACGACTTCGCCCCGCGCCTGTCGTTCTTCTTCGACGTCCACAACGACTTCTTCGAGGAGGTCGCCAAGTTCCGCGCCGCCCGCCGCCTGTGGGCGCGCACGATGCGCGAGCGCTTCGGCGCCAAGAAGGCCGAGAGCTGGAAGCTCCGCACCCACGCCCAGACCGCCGGCGTCTCGCTCACCGCGCAGCAGCCGTACAACAACGTCGTGCGCGTCGCCCTGCAGGCGATGGCCGCCGTGCTCGGAGGCACCCAGTCCCTGCACACGAACTCCCTCGACGAGACGTACGCGCTCCCCACCGAGGAGGCGGTCACGATCGCCCTGCGCACCCAGCAGATCATCGCCGAGGAGAGCGGCGTCGCGAGCACGATCGACCCGCTCGCCGGCAGCTACTTCGTCGAGGACCTCACGAACCGCATGGAGCGCGAGGCCGAGGAGATCATCCGCCGCATCGACGACATGGGCGGGATGGTGGTCTCGATCGAGAAGGGCTACCCGCAGCGCGAGATCGCCGCGAGCGCCTACCGCTTCCAGCGGCAGATGGAGGCCGGCGAGCGCATCATGGTCGGGGTGAACCGCTACCAGACGGGCGGCGAGGGCTCGAAGATCCCGCTCCTGCGCATCGACGAGGAGGTGCAGCGGCGCCAGATCGACAACCTCAAGTCGGTCAAGGCGTCCCGCGACGCCGCGCGCGCCACCGCGTGCCTCGGCGCCGTGCGCGAAGCGGCCAAGGGCGGCAAGAACCTGATGCCGCCGATCATCGAGGCGGCGAAGGCGTATTGCACCCAGCAGGAGATCTGCGACGTCCTGCGCGAGGTCTTCGGCACCTACACCGATCCCGCCGAGTTCTGAGCCGGAGCGCCCCGCGCGGCGGCTCTGCGGGGAGCGCGCGGCGCCTCAGCGCTCGAGCGCGCCCGCGAGCAGCCCCGCGCACCCCAGGCGATCCTCGGGCGCGAGGAGCTGGCTGCCGGGGTGGGAGTCCGAGCCGATGATGCGGGTGAACACGCCCGCGGCGCGGATCTTCTGCAGCGAGTCCTTCGGCAGGACGAGGTGGCTCGCGACCGCGTGCACCTTCTCGGCCCCGGCCTGGAGGTAGGCGCGCCCCGCTTGGACGAGCGACGACCCGGTGCGGATCATGTCGTCGTAGATGACGACCTCCTTGCCGCGGACGTCGGCGTTGATGCCCGTCACCGCGAGGTGGCCGTCTTCGGCGTCGCGCGTCTTGTAGACGAACGCGGGCTCGACCCCGAGCGTGTGCGCGAGGCTCTGGACCCACTTGGCGCGCCCGGCGTCGGTGGCGCCGAGCACGTAGGGGCGGTCGCCCATCATCGCGCGCACGCCGGTGGTGACGAGCGGCGCCCCGTAGATGTGCCGGGTGATGTGCTGATCGTTGAAGTAGAACTCGATGCCGTCGGTGTGGAGATCGAACAAGAAGAGGCGCGAGCCGCCCTCGCACGCCGGGATCGCCGACATCAGCCGCGCCCGGGTCTTGGCGGTGACGACCTCGCCGACGCGCACCGCTCGCTCCATCGTGGCGTAGCCGAAATACGGCATGACGATCGAGAGCGAGCGGGCTCCGGTTCGCGAGATCGCGCACCCGAGGTCGTAGAGCTCGAGCCAGTCGAGGTCGGTCGGCGTGCCGCCGAGGAGGACGACGTCGCGCCCCCACGCGTCGTCGAGGAGCCGCAGGTAGCGCTCCCCGTCGGGGAACGTCTTGCGCTCGATGGCGCCGACGTCGAAGCCGCCCTGGGCGACGAACGAGGGCGCGAGGTACTCGTACGACGAGATCGCGAAGAGGAGCTTGTTTTTCGGCACCGCGGGCCGAGGCTACCACGTCACGGTGCGCCGCGATCGCCGATCACCCGCGCGAGCGCCTCGGCCTGCTTCACGCAGTCGGGGATCCCCGAGCCGTCGAAGCCGTTGCCGCAGTAGTGCAGCCCCGGGTGGAGCGCGAGCCGCTCCTTGATCCTGGCCACCCGTCCGAGGTGGCCCACGAGCGGCTGCGGGCTCTTCTTGTCGAAGCGGAACACCTTGGTGAAGGCGGTGCGACCCGACACGCCCACGAAGGCGCCGAGCTCCGTGCGCGCGAGCTCGGCGAGCTCCGCGTCGTCGCGCTCGAGGACGCGCTCGCCCTCCGCGCCGCCGAAGAACACGCGCACCAGCACGTGGCCGGACGGGGCGCGGTGCTCCCACTTGCTCGACACCCACGTGGAGGCGAGCATCGGGCGGCGCATCGAGCGCGGCACGATGAAGCCCGTCGCGTCGAGGGCGTGGGCGACGTCGCGCTTCTTGAAGCCGAGGAACACCGTCGCCGTGGAGACGTAGGTGAGCGCGGCGAGCGCGTCGGCGAGCGCCGGATCCACCGCCCGCACCGGCCCCGCGAACGCGTAGGCGGGGGTGGTGCCGACGACGACGTCGGCGAAGCGGGCGTCGCCGTGGGTCACGGTGAGCGCCCACCGGCCCCGCGGGTCCCCCTCCGGCAGCGCCTCGACGCGGGTGACGGGGGCGTCGGTCACCACCACCGCGTCGCGGAGGCGATGGGCGAGCGTCGTCACGAAGTCGCTCATCCCGCGCTTGAGCGAGAGGAACATGCTCGGGGCGCCGCCGCGCTCGCCCGACTTGCTCGCCCGCTCTCGGAGCTGGGCGCGCATCGCGCGGACGAGCGAGCCGTGCTTCTGCTCGGCCTCCACGAGCTGCGGGAACGTGGCGCGGATCGAGAGGTCCGCCGCGTCCCCCGCGAAGATCCCCGACAACAGCGGCCCCACCAGCCGATCGGCCACGTCCTCCCCGAGCCGCCGACCGACGAACGCGGCGATGGACTCGTCGTCTCCGGAGGACATGGAGCGCGGAGGCACGAGGAGATCGAGCGCCATCCGCAGCTTCGCGTCCCACGAGAAGAGCTCGGTCCCCAACATCGGACCTATCTCTGTAGGGATACCCAGGACCAGGCCCTCGGGCAGGGCGTGGAGCTTCCCTCCCCAGGCGATGTAGACCCTGCGGTTGTCGGGGATCGTGCCGATGAGCTCGTCCTCGAGGCCGAGCTCCTTGGCGAGGGCGGTGGCGTGGGGCTTGGTCGCGACCCACGAGTCGGGCCCGGCGTCGGCGACGAAGCCGTTGTGGATGTGGGTGTGGACGTTGCCGCCGAGCCGGGGCGACGCCTCGAGGAGGCAGACCTCCGAGGGGACGCCGGCGAGCGTCTTCTCGAGCGCGTGGGCCAGCGCGAGGCCGGTGACGCCCCCGCCCACGATCGCGACGCGCAGCGGCCGGCTCATCGCGCCCTCACCCGAGCTCCGCGAGCAGGGGGCGCGCCAGGTCGGCGACGACGCGCGCGAGGTCGTCGCCGTCGTTCAGTGACTCCGTCCGCGAAAGGGAGATTCCGAGCTCGCTCGCCCACGCCGCCGCCTCGATGTCGAGATCGTAGAGGATCTCGACGTGGTCCGACAAAAACCCGACCGGGGCGACGACCACCCGGCGCTTGCCGCGCGCCTTGGCGTCGACGAGGGCGGCGCGGAGGTCGGGCCCGAGCCACTCGATCGTGCGCCCGCCCGGACCCTTGCTCATCCCCTGGCTCTGGAAGCACACCCGAAACTCGGGGATTCGGGGCGTGGCCTCGGCGATCGCGCGCGCGCTCTGCCGGACCTCGTGCTCGTACGGATCGCCGCTCGCGGCGACGGCGGCGGGGAGGCTGTGGGCCGAGAAGAGCACCTCGGTGTCGGCGCGCGCGGCGTCGCCGAGCGCGGCGAGGGCGCGCTCGAGGCGCGCCGCGAACGCGGCGACGAGGCCGGGCGCGAGCCCCCAGTTCGCGGCCGCGGCGACCTTCACGTCGGGGAGCGCGGCCGCCGCCTCGCGCACCGCCCCGGCGTAGATCGCCGCCGAGTGCTGGGCGAGCGGCACCACCGCCACGCCGAGCGGCCCGCCCGGAGCGAGCTCGCCGAGGACCTCCGCCGGGTACGGGTGCCACAGGCGCATCGCCACCCGCGCCGGCACGCCGACGAGCGCCGAGACCTTGGCGGCGAGCCGCCGCGACGTGTCGAGCAGCGGCGAGCGGCCCCCGATCGCCTCGTACCGGCGCCGCACCTCGGCGACGAGGTCGTCGGGCGGCGCGTGGCCGCGGCGGATGTTCGCCAAGAACGCGGGCAGGTCGTCCAGCGACTCGACCGTCCCGTGAGCGACGAGGAGGACCGCCTTCTTCAAGCGCGGCCCGAGGCGGACGTCTCGTGGACGAAGTCGATGACGGCCTGCACCGTCTCGACCGGCGTCTCGGGGAGGATGCCGTGGCCGAGGTTGAACACGTGGCCCGGGCGGCCCTCGGCGGCGTCGAGGACGCGCTTGGCGCGGTCGAGCGCGACCTTGCGCGGCGCGAAGAGCACGGTGGGGTCGAGGTTGCCCTGGACCGCGTAGTTGTATCCTACACGTTTCCAGCCCTCCGCCAGCGGAGTGCGCCAGTCGAGGCCGATGACGGTGCCGCCGGCGTCGCGCTGGAGCTCGAGGAGCGTCGCGGTGCCGGTGCCGAAGTGGATGACGGGCACCCCCGCCTTCTGCACGTCGGCGAGGATGTGCCTCACGTGGGGGGCGACGAGCTCCCGGTAGTCGTCGGGAGAGAGCTGGCCGATCCACGAGTCGAAGAGCTGCACCGCGTCGGCGCCGGCCTCGATCTGCGCGTGGAGGAAGCGGCGCACCACCTCGGCGAGCTTGCTCATGAGGAGGTTCCACGACTCGGGGTCCTCGTACATGAGGCGCTTGGTCTTGACGAAGTGCGCCGACTTGCCGCCCTCGACGAGGTAGCTCGCGAGGGTGAACGGCGCGCCCGCGAAGCCGATGAGCGGGACGTCGATCTCCTTCTTGATGAGGCGGATCGCGTCCATCACATAGCCGAGGCCCTCGCCCGGCTCGATCACGCGCAGGGCGTCGATCTGCGCCCGCGACGCGATCGGCGTGTGCACGACCGGCCCCTCGCCTTTGGCGAACTCGAAGGGCGCGCCCATCGGCTCGATGGGGAGCAGGATGTCGGCGAAGAGGATCGCCGCGTCGACGCCGAGGCGGAGCGGCTGCTTGGTGACCTCCAGCGCGAGCTCCGGGGTCTTGCACAGGTCCAGCATCGAGTGCTTTTCGCGCAGCTTGCGGTACTCGGCCATGTAGCGGCCCGCCTGGCGCATCATCCACACCGGCGTGTGGGGGACGGGCTCGCGGCGGCAGGCGCGGAGGAAGCAGTCGTTCTTCATCGGGGGCCCCATCGTACCGCCCCCAGGCCGCCGTAACTCCAAGAAAATGCGCCGGTTGGCGCGCGAGGAGGAGCTCCACCACCGCTCCTCCTGGTACGCTCCAGCGGTATGGGGATTCGTCGCTCGGCCATCGTCGCGATCGCCTGCTTCGCCGGCGCATGCTCGATGCTCGTCGACCAGTCGGGCTTGCAGGACGGGCGGCTCGAGCCCGACGCGAGCGCGAGCAGCTCGAGCGCGTCGTCGGGAGGCAGCTCGAGCGGCGGTTCGAGCTCGTCGTCGTCGTCGGGGGGGGCCACGAGCTCGTCGGGGGCCACGAGCTCGGGCGTCTTCGACGCGTCGACCGACGCCAAGACGTGCAAGAACAACAACGACACGTGCGGAACCATGGCCGAGTGCTGCTCGGGCAAGTGCGCCTCCGAGCGCAAGTGCAAGGCGACCTGCGCCGTCATCGGAGACTTCTGCGTCCCCGGGCTGAGCGGCTGCTGCCTCGGAGCCTACTGCGGCAACGCCGGGGTGAGCGCGTGCGCGAGCTGCCGCGCGGCGGGCCAGGCGCCGGACAACATGGCGACCCCCGCGAGCTCGAGCTGCTGTTCGGGCGCCATCGGCAACAACGGCAAATGCACGTGACGGGGTCGCGGGCGGCGCCCCGCCGGCCCTCCGCTCAGCTCTTCTGGTTGTAGCTCGTGTTCTCGAGCAGGATGACGTTCGACTTGCTGCGGCTCTCGCCGACGCTGGTGATGTACACGGCGGGCTGATCCTGCACCGGGCACACCTTCTCGCACGCGCCGCAGCCGATGCAGAGGCTCGGATCGACGTGCGGGCGCTGGAGCTTGACCGTCTTCATCGCCGGCTGCTCGCCGCTCGGCCCGGGCTTCGAGTCGCGCACGGGGGCCTCGACCTCCTCGACCCAGATCGCCTTCGGCGACGTGGGGCAGAACTCCTCGCACACGATGCAGGGAGTCTGCATGCTCCAGGGCAAGCACCGACCGTGGTCGTAGAAGGCGGTGCCGATCTTCACCGGCGCCGTGCCGATGCCGAGCTTCTCCTTCTCGGTGATCTTCTGGATCGCGCCCGTCGGGCACACCTGTCCGCAGAGCACGCACGAGTGCTCGCAGTAGCCGATGCGGGCGATGAGGATCGGCGTCCACATGCCCTCGACGCCGCTCTCGAAGAACGCGGGGTGGAGGGCGTTGTTCGGGCACACCTTCATGCACTCGGCGCAGCGGATGCAGCGCTCGAGGAACGCCCGCTCCTCGACGGCGCCCGGGGGCCGGATGACCTTGGAGTGGTAGTTGACGTCGAGGGAGTCGGCGATGCGGGCCGCGGGGATGAAGGCGGCGCCGGCGGCGGCGGTCGCGAGGAGCGTGCGGCGGTCGAGGTCGGGCTTCACGGTCGCGCTCTTGCGGTTCGGCAAGAAGCGGAACTTGATGACGTCCTCGGGGCACGAGCTCTCGCAGTTGAGGCACATGTGGCACTCGTCCTGCCGCCATTTCACCCCGCCCTGCGGGCTGTCGGCGCCCTGGCAGTTGACGAGGCAGAGGTTGCAGTCGGTGCACTTCGCGTGGTCCTTCTCCATCCCGAAGAGGGCGAAGCGGGCGAACACGCCGAGGAACGAGCCGAGCGGGCAGAGCACCCGGCACCAGAACCGCGGGATGAAGCGGTTCATGAACAAGACGGCCACGAGCAAGAAGAGGATGAGCCACGTCTGGTGGAAGTAGAACTGCTTGCTCTGCCACACCGTCTGGGCGAGGAAGTCTTGCGAGTGGTCCGCCGCCGCCTGGATCGGCCGCACCGGCACGTTCTGGGCGGCGCCGAGGCCGCGACCGCCGAGGTACTGGAG
>JAEUKG010001111.1 GCA_016794325.1 Myxococcales bacterium
GAATATCTCTATAGGGATATCACGGCAGGGGTTCGGGTTCGGGTTCGGGTTCGGGTTCGAGGGAGAGGGGTTGGGGGGAGAGGGGTTGGGGGGAGAGGGTCAGAACACCCCGCCGACGGTCGCGGCCCAGGGCCGATCGCCGCCGCCGACCGCGAGCCCCACCTTGGGATCGAAGCGGCGGACGTCGTCGCGGTAGCGCGCGGCTCGGCCCGCGCCGGGGACGTCGATGGCGAAGAGCCCGATGCCCTGGATCGCGGCGCCGAGGCCGACGCCCTTCCACAGATCGTCCTTCGCGAGGACGCCGTAGGTCGCGAGCCCGATGCCGGCCGCGGCCTCGAGGAGCTCGCTGCCCAGGTACAGCCAGAAGCGGCGGTTCGTGCCCTCGAGGCGCTCGGCCTCCTCGAGCTTGAACTGCGCCAAGTCGGACCCGGCGAGCCGCGTGTAGTACCCGCCGCGCACCTTCACCGCGACGCCGTATCCCGCTCCGCCCAGCGCGGTCACGCCCCCGAGGACGAGCGACGACAGTCCGAAGCCGCGCGCGAAGTCCCCGCCCTGCGTGAGGGTCACGCCGCCGGCGGCCGCGGTGACCGCGCCGTAGCCGACGAAGAGGTACGCCGACGTCATCTCGGAGTCGTAGTAGCTCCGCACCGACTCGCGCATCGCGAGCGCCGAGGGCGGCGGGTCGACGGCCGGCGCGTCGTCGTCGGCGTGAGCGCGGCCGGCGCTGAACGTGGCGGCGGCGAAGGCGAGGGCGAAGAGGGCGCGGGGCGACGAGAGCTTCGGCATGGGCGGCGGACCTCGGGGGCTCGGGGACTCGGGTAGGAAGCCACATACGACGTCGTATGTTCGGAGGCTCTGACACATACGAACCCGTATGTCAAACGCGCCCGGGGCGATTTTTCCCCAGTGGGCCGAGGTCACCCCGCCCGATCGCGCTCCGCGGCGCGAACAAGCTCAGCCTGCGCGGGGATCGAGCGGCCCTTGCGCGGGGACGGGCCGGGGCTGCTAAGGGGAGGCTCTCCCGTCATGCTCCCGATCGTCCTCGCCGGCGCGCGCACGCACAACCTGAAGGACGTCGATCTCGAGCTCGCCCCCGGGAGCCTCGTCGCCCTCACCGGCCCGAGCGGCGCCGGCAAGAGCTCGCTCGCCCTGGACACCCTCTACGCCGAGGGGCAGCGGCGCTTCGTCGAGAGCTTCAGCCCCTACGCGCGCCAGTTCCTCGAGCGCCTCGAGCGGCCGCCCACGCGCTCGCTCGATCCCATCGCCGCGACCGTCGCCGTCGACCGCCGCGCGCCGGTGAAGTCGTCGCGCTCGACCCTCGCCACCCTCGCCGACCTCGAGCCCTACCTCGCCGCCCTCTTCGGCGCCGAGGCGATCCCCACCTGCCCCGACTGCGGCGTCCCCGCCGTCCCCACGAGCGCCCGCGACGCCGCAGCGCGCGTCGCCTCCGCCCACGAGGGGAAGAAGGCCGTCGTCACCTACGTCGCCCGCGCGCGCGACGCCGAGGAGTACCTCGAGCTCCGCGAGGCGCTCCTCCGCGACGGCTACCGCCGCCTCTTCGTCGCGGGCCAGGTGAAGGACATCGACGACGTGCGCCCGAGCGAGGTCACCGGGCCCACCGCCCACGTCGAGGTCGTCGTCGACCGCGTCACCCTCGCCCCCCGCGACACGGGTAGAATCCAACAAGCCCTCGAGGCCGCGTGGGCGCGGGCCGAGGGGCGCGCCGAGGTCCGCACCGACGACGGCCACGTGCCGCTCGCGCGCGGCCTCGTGTGCCCGAAGTGCGCGCGCGCGTTCGAGCCCGCCCGCCCCGGGCTCTTCTCCTACAACTCGCCGCTCGGCGCCTGCGCCGACTGCCGCGGCTTCGGGCGCGTCATCGGCGTCGACTGGGCCAAGGTGATCCCCGACCCGTCGAGGTCGCTCGCCGACGGCGCCATCCGCGCCTGGAACGGCTCGAGCGCCGAGTGGGAGCGCAAGCAGCTCGCCAAGTTCTGCAAGCGCGAGAAGATCCCGATGGACGCCCCGTGGGCGAGCCTCACCCGCGCCCAGCAGCGCCTCGTGCTCGACGGCGAGGGCACCTGGCAGGGCGGCAAATACCCCGGCGTCCGCGCGTGGTTCAAGTGGCTCGAGTCCCGCACCTACAAGATGCACGTCCGGGTCTTCCTCGCGCGCTTCCGCGAGTACACGCCGTGTGAGTCGTGCGGAGGCTCGCGGCTCAACGCCGTCGCCCGGACCTACCGCGTCGCCGATCTCCCGCTCGGCGAGTGGCACGCGCTCACCGTCGCCGAGGCCCGCGCCAAGGTCGACGGGCTCGCCCCGCGCTCGCCCCAGGGCGCGCGGGTGAAGGGCCACCTCGGGTCGCGCCTCCGCTATCTCGATCGGGTCGGCCTGGGCTACCTCGCCCTCGACCGCCAGGCGCGCACGCTCTCCGGCGGCGAGGCCCAGCGCGCCGCCCTCACCACCGCCCTCGGGGCCGAGCTCACCGGCACCCTCTTCGTGCTCGACGAGCCCACCGTGGGCCTGCACGCCTCCGACGTCGCGCCCCTCGCCGAGGTCGCCCGCGAGCTGTCGGAGGCCGGCAACACCGTGCTCGTGATCGAGCACGACGAGCGTGTGGTGCGCGCCTGCGATCGGGTGGTGGAGCTCGGCCCCGGCGCCGGCGAGCGCGGCGGCACCATCCTCTACGACGGGCCCCCCGCCGGCCTCGACCGCCGGCCGGACACCCCCACCGGCCGCGCCTGGGCCCACGGCCGCCGCCCCGCGCGCACCCCGCGGCCTCCCAAGGGCGCGATCGAGCTCCGCGGCGTCACCGGCCACAACCTCGCCGGCCTCGACGTCGATATCCCCAAAGGGATATTCGTCGCCATCACCGGACCCAGCGGCTCCGGCAAGAGCTCGCTCGCCGAGGACGCCCTCTTCCGCGCGGTGGCGCGCGCCACCGGCGACACGTCGAGCCCGGCCCCGCTCGCCATCGGCAAGCTGAAGGGCCTGTCGGGCATCACCCGCGCCGTCCTCGTCGATCAGTCGCCGCTCGGGCGCACCGCCCGCGGCAACCCCGCGACCTACACCAAGGCCTGGGATCGCATCCGCGCCCGCCTCGCCGCCGAGCCGAGCGCCCGCTCGCGCGGCCTCGGGCCCGCGCAGTTCTCGTTCAACGTCGGCTCCCGCCCCGGCGTCACCGCCGGCCGCTGCGAGGCCTGCTCCGGCGAGGGCTATGAGACGGTGGAGATGCAGTTCCTCGCCGACGTGATGCTCCTCTGCCCGGTGTGCCAGGGCAAGCGCTTCCGCCCCGAGGTCCTCGCGGCCAAGCTCGGCGGCCTCGACGCGAGCCAGATCCTCGGGCTCACCGTCGACGACGCGATCGCCCGGTACTGCGAGGGCGAGTTCTACGATCCCGTCCTCCGCCGCGCGCTCGAGCCGGTGAGCGCCGTCGGCCTCGGCTACCTCGGGCTCGGCCAGCCGCTCCCCACCCTCTCCGGCGGCGAGGCGCAGCGGCTCAAGCTCGCGCGCGCCCTCGGCATGGACGAGCGCGACAAGCGCGGCGCGCTCTTCGTCGTCGACGAGCCGAGCGCCGGCCTCCACGCCGAGGACGCGGCGTTCGTCGTCCGCGCGCTCGACGGCCTCGTCGACGCCGGCGCCTCGGTGGTGATGGTGGAGCACGACCTCGACGTGATCGCCCAGGCCGACTGGGTGATCGATCTCGGCCCCGGCGGCGGCCCCGCCGGCGGCCGCGTCGTCGCCGAGGGCCCCCCGCGCGAGATCGCCCGCTCGGGCACCAGGACCGGCGTCGCGCTCGCCGCGTTCTTCGGCGACGCGAAGCGCCCGCGCGCGAGGAAGGACCCGGCGCGCCCGCCCCGCGTCACCGACGCCGCGCTCGCCATCTCCGTGCATCATGCACGCGAGCACAACCTGAAGGACGTCTCGTGCCGCATCCCCCACGGGAGCCTCGCGGTCGTCACCGGCCCGAGCGGCTCCGGCAAGAGCTCGCTCGCCTTCGACGTCGTGTTCGCCGAGGGCCAGCGGCGCTTCATGGAGACCCTCACCCCCTACGCGCGCCAGTTCTTGCCGACGCTGCCCCGCCCCGACGTCGACTCCACCGCCGGCATCCCGCCGTCGATCGCGCTCGAGCAGCGCACCACCCGCGCCGGCGGCGCCTCCACCGTCGCCACCGTCACCGAGGTCGCCCACTACCTCCGCCTGCTCTACGCCAAGGTGGGCGAGGTGCACTGCCCCAAGTGCGACGCCGTCGTGTCGGCGTCCTCGCCCGACGAGCTCTTCGAGCGCTTCGCCTCGTCCACGGAACGTGCAAAATACACGCTCTACGCCCCCGCGGTCCGCGCCCGGAAGGGGACGTACCTCGACCTCTTCACCCAGGCCTCGCGGGCCGGCGTGCAAGCGGCGCGGGTCGACCGCGCGATCGTGGCCATCGAGCCGCCGCCCAAGCTCGAGAAGGCCAAGGAGCACTCCATCGACCTCATCGTCCACTACGGGGCGCTGGCCGAGATCGGCCGCGACGCCTTCGATCGCGCCCTCGCCTGGGGCGAGGGCATGCTCCGCGTGGGCAAGGGCGCCCCGACCGCCGAGCCCGGGCCGGGAGAGACCCTCGTGTCCACGAGCCGCACCTGCGGCCGCTGCGGCACCGGCGTGCCCGATCTCGATCCCCGGTGGTTCTCGTTCGCGACCAAGCAAGGCCGCTGCGACACCTGCGAGGGCGAGGGCACGATCGGCGAGGCCCCCGACGAGGAGGTCTGCCCCACCTGCGGCGGCGATCGCCTCTCGCCGGTCCCGCGCAAGGTGCGCCTCCAGGGCGAGACCTACGGCGCGCTCGGGCGTCGCTCGGTCGCGAGCGCGCTCGCCGCGGCGCGCGCGTGGCGCTTCGAGGGCAAGGCGAAGCTCATCTCGCAGGCCGCCGTCACCGAGCTCGTCCGCCGGCTCGCGTTCATCGACCAGGTCGGCCTCGGCTACCTCGCCCTCGACCGCCGCGCCGGCACGCTGTCGGGCGGCGAGATGCAGCGGCTGCGGCTCTCGGCCCAGCTCGGCGCCGGGCTCACCGGCGCGCTCTACGTGCTCGACGAGCCCACCATCGGCCTCCACCCGCGCGACACCGCGCGCCTCGTCGGCAACCTGCGCGCGCTCACGAAGACGGGCTCGACGGTCGTCGTGGTCGAGCACGACGCCGAGACGATCCGCGCCGCCGATCACCTCATCGACCTCGGCCCCAAGGGCGGCCGTGAGGGCGGGCACATCCTCGCCGAGGGGCCGGCGACCGAGGTCCTCGCCTCTCCTCGCTCCTTCACCGCCCGCGCGCTCTCGGAGTCGGGCCGCGCCGAGCGCCCCGCGCGCCCGCCCGCGCGCCAGCACCTCGCCCTCCGCGGCGCGCGCGCGAACAACCTCCAGGGCGTCGATCTGCGGGTGCCGATCGGCCGCCTCACCGCGATCTGCGGGGTGTCGGGCTCGGGCAAGAGCACGCTCGTGCGGCAGGTGCTCTACCCCGCCCTCCGGCGCGCCCTCGGCCTCGTCGCGCCCGAGCCGGGGCCCTTCACGTCCCTCTCGGGGCACGACGCGCTCCGCCGCGCCATCGCCGTCGACCAGTCCCCCATCGGCCGCACCCCGCGCTCGATCCCCGCCACCTTCCTCGGGATCTGGGACGACATCCGGCGCCTCTTCGCCGGGCTCCCCGAGGCCAAGGTGCGCGGCTTCGGGCCCGCGCGGTTCTCGTTCAACACCTCGGGCGGCGGGCGGTGCCCGGCGTGCGAGGGCCAGGGGGCGATCGTCCACGAGATGGCGTTCCTGCCCGACGTCGTCCACCCGTGCGAGGCCTGCCAGGGCGCCCGCTTCGAGCCCCAGACGCTCGAGGTGCGCTACCGCGACGCGTCCATCGGCGACGTCCTCCGCCTCTCGGCCGACGACGCGGCCGCGCTCTTCGAGAGCCACCGCCGCGTCGCCCGCCCGCTGCGGACGCTGTGCGACTTGGGTGTAGGTTACATTCAAATCGGCCAGGGCTCGAACACGCTCTCCGGCGGCGAGGCCCAGCGCCTCAAGCTCGCCGCCGAGCTCACCGCCGGCTCGCAGCACGAGCCCACCCTCTACGTGCTCGACGAGCCGACGACGGGGCTCCACCTCGCCGACGTCCGGCGCCTCATGACGGTGATGGACGAGCTCGTGGCCCGAGGCGACACGCTGGTCGTCATCGAGCACCACCCCGACGTCGTCGCCTGCGCGGACTGGGCGGTGGAGCTCGGCCCGGAGGCCGGCGAGCGCGGCGGCCGGATCGTCTTCGAGGGGACGCCCGCCGAGCTCGCGAAGGCCAAGACCGCGACCGGGCGCGTGCTCGCCGGGCTCGGCGGCCGTCAGGCCTCGCAGGCCGCGAGGACGTCGCGGAAGGGCCGCTCCTCGCACGCCCCGAAGAGGGGGTGACGCGTCAGCTTGGCGCGCGTCGTGGCGGGGCTCGTGAGCCCGCACAAGAACCGCGCGAGCTGACGCGGCTGGCCGAGCGCCTTCGGGTGCGCCTCGCGGAGCGCGGCGATCTCCTCGCGGTCGAGCGCGATCTCGCCGCCGGCCGCGCGCGGCGGGAGCGTCGCGGCGCGCCCGGTGCGGCAGAAGAGGCACGCGCCGCAAGGCTCGTCGCGCACCTCGCCGAAATGCGCGGCGAGCGCGCTCGCGTGGCATCCCGCGTGGGATACGAGGGCGAGCATCTGGGCGAGGCGCTCGCTCTCCTGGGCCTCGCGGCGCGCGAAGCGCGACCAGAGGTCCGCGACGAGCGCGTCCTCGTCGAAGGGCGCGGTGCGCGTGTAGCGGTGGCGCACGTCGGCGACGGCGAGCTCGGCGAGCCCGCGCTCCTCGAGCACCTCGAGGGCGCGGACGAGGCGCGATCGCTCCTGCCCCATCGCCCTCGCCGTCTC
>JAEUKG010001113.1 GCA_016794325.1 Myxococcales bacterium
TACCTGGGGACGGGCTTCGAGCGACGCTGGAGGCGCTCCCTCGACGCCCTCGACGGGATCGGCGGCAAAGACGAGACCTTCTGGCGCGAGAGCCACGCGGCGATCGCGGCGCGACTCGAGGGGTTCGTCGCCCTCGTCGCACACCCGGACGCGCCCGTGCGCGCGCGCGCGTCGACCCTCCTCGGCTGGTTCCCGGCCCAGAGCGAGCTCTCGCGTGCGGCGCTCTCGATCGCGCTCGAAGACGCCGACCCGACCGTCGCGGGCAGCGCCGCGATCGCCCTCGCCGCGCTCGCGATCCGAGGGGCGATCGCCGCGCCGCTCGACGAGCTCGGGGCCCGACTCGAGGCCGACGCTCCCCCGACGCGGGCGGGTGACGGCGCGGCGATCGCGCTCGCGTGGCTCGGTCAGGGGATGGCCCCCGCGGTCCTCCGACGTCTCGCGCGCCTGATCGCCGAAGAGGAGGACGAGGACGGCCCCGCGCTGCCGTTCCACGACGACCTCGGTCTCGTGGCCCTCGAGGTCTACGGAGACGACCCGCCCGACGCGATCGAGGACGCCGTGATCGCCTCGCTCGAGTCGCGCAGCGAGGCCGATCACTACACGCTGATGGATCGCTTCGACGTCCTGATCGCGAAGCGATTCCCCGTGCGCACCGACGGCCGCGCCTTCCTCTACGAAGAGCTCCGCCCGCAGGAGCTCGCGTGGCTCCGCCAGATGGTGACCGCGAAGAAGATCGCCAACGGGAACGTGGGGCTGACGCTGGCCGGGCGCGGGCTCCCTTCCCAGGTCGCCGAGCTGCGGAGGTTCCTCGCCGTGGAGCCCGAGACGCTCCTCCACGCGCGGCGGGTCTTTCATCACCCCGACGGGACGTCGCCCTATTGGCCCACCTGGCGCTGGCTCCACGAGATGTCCCATCGAGAGGGCTCCCTCGCGATCGGCGCGGCGGAGCTCGCGCGCGTCTTCTCGCCGGGAGAGATCGTGACCCTCATCGTGCGCCACCAGTTCGCGCTGAGGCTCTCCTGGGAGCTCGGGCCGAGCGAGGGGCACCTCCAAGAGGCGCTCCGACGGAGCCTCGGCGCGGGCGAGGTCCCCAAGATCGATCCCGACTACGGCGACCGTCCGGCCTGGAAGACCGAGCCGCGGGTGCGCGACGCGATGCTCGATCTGTGGTTGGCCTCGCGCGAGGGGCGCGACCTCACGGACGCCGACGGCTGGATCGCGTCTTGTCTGGGGCACGCGCCGCCGGCACAGCCGTGGCTCACGGAGATCCTCGAGGCGATGCCGGCCTCGCGTCGAGAGCGGATCGTCGTCGCGTCGCTCGAGGCGCGGCGCGAGGGTGATCTGCGCGAGCCGAGCGAGCCGCTGAGCCCGCGGATCGGCGCCGCCCCCTGGCTCCACCTCGGCTCCGCGCCGACCCCCGCCGCCACCCGCGCCCTCCTGAGCCTCGTCGCGCGTGTCCACCCGTGGGACGTCCCGCTCGTCGAGACCCTGGAGCACCTCGCGACCCTCTCGGATTCGATCCTCGACGACGCTCTGCCCGCCGACTCGGAGCGCGCGCGAGAGCTGGTTCGACGTGCGCGCTGGTGGCGGGCGCGGGCGGTCCCCCACGACGCCGCGCTTCGCTGGGAGATCCGCCAGTGGTTTCGGGACGGAGCGACGCTGTCTTCGGGTGAGTCGCCGCGCGCGCTCCTCCCTCCGTGCGCTCCGTGCGCGCAGGTGTTTCGCGAGCTCGGGATTCATCCCGTCGACCTGGGAGAAGGCGCGCGCGGGGGGATCCTCGCGCCCGCGAGCGGAGCGTGGTCCCCCGACGCGGCGCGCGCGCAGGCGTCGCTCGTGTCCCACTGGCAGATCCCGTTCGCCGGCGTGAGCGTCGACTCCCGCGAGCCGTGGAGCGCCGCCGACGAAGACGCGGCGATCACGCTCGCGATCGACAACGCGATCGCCTCGCGCCCCGACCTCGTCGACGTCGATCGCGCTTGCGTCGAGCTGCGCGCCCTCTCCCTCTTCGCCAAGCGTCTCCGCGCGGCCTACGCGCGCGGGCCGACCTCCACGCAGTAGCTCGCCAGAGAGTCGACCGCCGCGCTATCCTCGTGATCGTGCGAGCCTCCGTCGTCTTTGCCGCTCTCTCTGCCGCCTCTCTCGCCACCGCCTGGGTCGCTTGCTCGAGCGACGATCCGACCGTGAGCCCGTCGCCCGACGCGTCGGTGGCGTCGGACGGCGCCGCCGCAGCGCCGGATTCGAGCGCGGGCACGGATGGAGGTGGGGGGGGCGCGGACGCCGACGCCGGCGCGCCCGACGCGCGCCCGGACGGCTGCGCCCCCTTCAAGACCGACTTCGACGCGGGCGACACGTGCGCCGGCTTCGGCGCCAAGGCGCCGTGCGATCCGCGGTGTGGTCCGGCGTACGGGTACGTGTGCACCGGCGGCGGGCCGCCCAACCTCAAGGGCTGCGTGCAGATGAGCAACTCGTCGCTCGGCGGCACCTACTGCTGCCCCGACCTCGCGTGCGTGCGCGTCCCGTTCCGCGACTCGAAGTGCCTGTCGCTCTCCAAGCCGTCGCTCTACCACTGCCTCGCCGACGACGACGGCGGTCTGGTGGCGAAGCCCGACCCGTCGTGCAGCGAGGTCGTCGACCCCGATCTGCCGCCGGTGCAGGCGCGCTACTTCTGCTGCGCCAAGTAGGCGTTCAGCGCAGGAACACGAGGCGGAGGACGCGCGTGTCGTGCGACGTGCCGCGCTCGCCCGGCTCGACGCCGAGGAACCCGACCACCGCGAGCGGCTCCTCCCCGAGGATCATCACCTCCCCGGCGGCTACGCGCGTGCCCTCGAGGACGTAGTCGGCCACGACGTTGAGCACGCGGCTCGCCTGCCCGAGGAACGCGCCGGGCACGTTGCACACCTCGATCTCCGGGTGCTTCGCGTGCTCGCGGAGGCCGTGGGTGAGGAGGTAGTAGCCCGCTCGGTAGGCCCTGTCTTGGGCGAGCCACGGCAGCTTCGACAGCTCCTCGGGGCCCGGGCGCGAGTCCTTGCGCGCGAGCCGCTTGTTGAGGCGGTGGGCGGCGGTGCCGGGCGCGAGCTCCGGCGGCGTGATGCCGATCGTCACGACGTCGGCCGCCTTCTTGGCCTTGCCCTTCCTCTTCGCGCTCGCCTTGGCAGGCGCCGCCTTCTTGGCGGCTGCTTTGGCGGGCGCCGCCTTCTTGGCCGCGGAGGCCTTGACGATCTTGGCAGGCGTTCGCGCGGCGCCGCGCTTCGGGGTCGCCATCAGCGCGCGAGCCGGTCGACGAGCGCGACGTAGTCGGTCATCGCCTTGTCCTTGCCCGTGCCCTTCTTCTTCGCCCACGCGTCGAACTTCGCGCGGCCCTTGAAGTCCATCATCCCCGGCCGCGAGCCGCTCACGTCGCCGCTCGTCGCTTGCTTGTAGAGTGCATACAGTTCGAGGAGGTCGTCGTTGGACGGGGTCGACTTCAGCTCCTTCACGCGCTTCTGCGCATCGTCGAACTTCTCGGTGAGCTCCATGCGGCCCAGAGTACCCCGAACCGCCGCTCCGGCAAGCCTCGTCAGCTCGCGTCGCTCTCGGCGCGCTCGGCGCGCTCGGCCCCCGGCGGCGCGTGCACCCGGACGCTGGTGACGCGGCGGCGGCTGAGCGACATCACGGCGGCGGTGACCCCGTGCCCGATGTCCACCTTGTCGCCCATGCGGGGGAGCCGGCCGAGCCTGGCGATGACGACCGAGCCGATCGTCTCGGCGTGCTCGTCCTCGTCCACCTTCACCCCGAGGACGCGCAGGTCGTCCATCGTCGCCCGCGCGTCGACGTCCCAGGTGTGCTCTTCGCCCGCGACCGCGAGCACGCGCGCCGACTCGCGGTCGGCCTCGTCCCGGATCTCCCCGACGATCTCCTCGATGACGTCCTCCAGGGTCACGATGCCGCTCGTGCCCCCATATTCGTCGACGACGACCGCGATGTGCATGTTGGCCCGCTGCATCTCCCGCAGCACGTCGATGAGGACCTTCGTCTCGGGGACGAACATGATCTCGCGGTTCAGCGAGGCGAGGCTCGTCATGCTCTGGCACTTCGGATCGAGCAAGAAATCCTTGGCGTAGAGGTAGCCCGCGACCTCGTCGAGCGAGCGCTGCTTGGTGAGCACGATGCGCGAGTACTCGTGGGTGCGGAGCGCGGCGTGCACCTTGTCGCCCGGGGTGTCGATCGGCAGCGAGAAGACGTCGACCCGCGGCACCATCGCGTGGCGGGCGGTGCGCTTGGTGAAGCGGATGACGCGCTCGATGAGCTCGGTCTTCGCCCGCGCCTCCGCCGTCTTCGCGGTGCTCGCGACGAGGATGCCGAGGATCTCCTCCTCCGAGAGGCGGCCCTCGCTGGCGGCGTCGGCGCTCATGCCCATCGCGCCGAGGAGGAGCTTGGTCGCGCGCTCGAGCACCCACAGAAGAGGGCGGAACGCGACGTACACGACGTGGAGCGGCATCGCGACGCCGATGGCGGTCTTCTCCGACCGCTGGATCGCGACGAGCTTGGGCACGAGCTCGCCGAAGAGCACGTGGCCGAAGGTGAGGGCGCCGAACGCGACCGCGATGGCGGCGACGTGGAGCGCGCCGTGGACCTCGCGCCCGGTGACGCTCACCACCGCCCGCGACACGAGGCTCTCGATGGCGGGCTCGCCGATCCAGCCGAGGCCCAGGCTCGCGAGGGTGATGCCGAACTGGGTGACGGAGAGGTACCGCTCGAGGTTGCCGACCACCCGCTGCGCGCGCTTCACGCGCGGGTCGGTCGTCTCCTTCACCGCGAGCTGCGTCGTCGAGACCTTGACGAGGGCGAACTCCGCGGCGACGAAGAAGCCATTCAAGGCGATGAAGACGATCGCGACGAGGAGGCCCAACACGGCCCGCCCCTTCTACCACGGTGTCAGGGGAGGTCGCCGAGCGTGATCTTGGGTACTCCCTCCTCGCCCTTGGCCAGGTACCCGTAACGTGCCAGGTTTCCCATGACGCGGACCACGTAGCCGCGCGTCTCGAGGTAGGGGATGAGCTCGACGAGCACGTCGAGCGGCGCCCCCTTGGCCCGCGTGCTCCACCGGTCGAGGGCCTCGGGCCCGGCGTTGTAGCCGCCCACCGCGAGCACCGCCGCGCCGAGCGGGGTGCGCCCGGGCAAGAAGCGATCGCCGAGCTCCTTCAGGTAGAGCGCGCCGAGGCGGGTGTTGTGGGCGCCGCGCACGAGCCACGCCTCCTCGTGGGGGAGCTTGGCCGCCTCGGCGACGGTCTTCGCGGTCTCGGGCAAGAGCTGCATGAGGCCCACCGCGTTGGCCGGCGAGATCACGCGAGGGTCGAAGCCGCTCTCCTGGCGCATGACGGCGTACACGAGGCCGGGCGGGAGGGCGAGGTCGTGCTCGGCCGCCTCCACCGCCTCCGAGAACGGCCGGGGGAAGAGGCACTCCCACGCCCAGCGGTTCTTGGGGCCGGGCGCCGTCGCCACCATCGCCGCCGGGATCTGCTGGGCGATCTGGTGCATGCGCCGCGCGCGGTCCACGTACTTGTAGGTTGCACACAAAGTCTCGAGCGAGCGCGCGCCCGCCGCGGCCGAGATCGTGCCCTCGCGCTCCCGCAGCGCGTCTTCGGCCTCGTCGTCGAGGCCGACCCGGTGGAGCATGTCGGCGGGGGCCGGCAGGACGACCTCGGGCGCGATCGTCCCGGGGCCGCCCTCGGCCGGCTCGATGGTGGGCGGCAGCGGCGCGCCGGCCGCGGTGAGGCGCGCTCGGGCGACGAGCGCGGGCCAGGTGAGCGGGCGCGTGCGCGCGACCTCGGTGAAGCGGGCGATGGCGACGAGGCGGTCGCCGTCGGCGAGGGCGGCGAGGGCGGCGAGGTTCATGTAGCGCGCCTGGAGCACGGGGTCGCTGGACTCCTGGCTCGCCTCCTCGAAGAGCTGCCGCGCCTTCTTGGTGTGCTTGGCCATGAGGTGCGAGATCGCCCGGTAGCGATCCGCCTCCCGGCGCTCGGTCCCGCGAGGGTGGCGCGCGACGTAGTCGTCGAAGGCCTTGGCGGCCTCCGCCCAGCGCCCGTGCAGGGCCATCGCCCGGGCAGCGAGGAACGCCGCCTGCTCCGCCCACGGGGACTTCGGGTGCTTCTGCTCGACCTGCCCGAAGAGGACGATGGCCTCCGCGTCGCGATCGGCGCGGAGGAGGGCGCGCGCCGAGAGGAACGCGTCTTCGGCCGCGTGGGGCCCGCCCTTCTGCGAGCACTGGGCGTAGAGCATCGAGGCCTCGCCGTGGCGCGACTTGGCCTTGTAGACGACCTCGGCCCGGGCCCGGCACGTCGCGAGCTCGCTCGCTCCCGCGGCGGTCGCGCGGTCGACGGCGGTGAGCGCGTCGTCGGCGCGCCCGCGCCCCGCGAGCACGTGGGCGCGGGTGAGCCAGGCGTCGGCCTCGAGCGGCGCGTCGAGGGCCGCGAGCGCGAGCTTGTGGTTCTTCTCCGAGATGGCGTGGACGGCGAGCCAGCGGGCGTCGCCCTTGCGCTTGCCGGCGTCGGTCGCGAGGCGCAGGTGGAGGGCGCGCGCCTCCTCCTCCTGGTCGGCGGTGCGCTTCGGCTCCACGAGCACGCGCTCGCACGCGAGGGCCGCCCGCTCGCCGGCGCCGGCGCGATCGTAGGCCCGCGCGGCGCGGAGCTGCGCCGCGGCCCCCGGCGCGCGCGCGAGGACGTCGGCGGCGCGATCGTAGGGGCCGATCTCGAGCTCGGCCTCGGCGCGCGTGCGCTGGATCGACTCCGACAGCAGCGGCAGCGCCGGCTCGAGCCCCTCGAGGGCGGCGACCACGTTTTTGTATTGTGCACGCATCAGCGCGACCCGCGCGCGCGCGTAGCGGACCTCGGGCTTCTTCTGTTCGGCCTCGGGCAGCGCCGCGAGCCCGCGCTCGGCCTCGTCCCACTCGCCGCGCCGGATCGCGAGCGCCCACGGGAGCGGGGCGCGCGCGTCGGCGAGCGCGGCGGCGCTCGGAGCGGGCTCGGCGTCGGGCGGCGGCGGCGACGACGAGGGCGTGGGCGTCACCTGGTCCTGGGCCCGATCGCGGCAGCCCGCCGCGAGGCCGAGCGCGAGCGCGAGCGCCGCCAGCGCGCCTTCGGCCGATCGCGGCCGCGAGGACGAAGATCTACGCGTCGACCACACGGAATCCCCCTCCTCCGGCGAAGCCCACCTCGGTCGTGATCCCGGTCGGGTCCTCCCCGCGGACGACCCGCGCGAGGCGCGGCTCCGCGAGGGTGAACGCGTGGGCGCCCTCCTCGATCGCGACGAACCGCCGCCCCATCTTGAGGGCGACCGCGGCGGTGGTGCCGCTGCCGGCGAACGGATCGAGCACCCAGTCCCCCGGCTCGGTCGCCATCGCGAGCACGCGGGCGAGCAGCCGCTCGGGCTTCTTGTTGCGGACGAACGCGACGCCGCCCTCGCGGGCGATCCCCTGGAAGGGGACGTCGTCCCACACGTTGGTGAGCGGCTCCACGAGGGTGGGCACCCCGCCGATCACGCGCACCTTCTTGGCGAGGAAGAGCACGCGGTTGCCGCCGCGCACCACGAAGTCCGGGAGCGCGCCGCGGCGCAGCACGAAGACGCGGTCGGGCTCGGCGCGCGAGCGGTCGACGAGCGCGCGCGCCTTCTGGCTGATGGCCTCGTAGCGGGGCTGGGCGAAGCGCACGACGTGGGGTGCATGCTCGACCGCGAAACGCCGCGTGAACGCCGCGAATTCCGGGCCGCCGAGGGCGCGGCGGGCGGCGGCGGGGCCGTCGTGCCCGAGGTGCTCGGCGACCGCGCGGGCGATCGGGCGAAAGCGCCAGGCCGCGGGCGGATCGCCGGGGTTGTCGATCCAGGTCTTGTACGCGTCGTCGTAGGGTCGCCGCGCCCGTAGCTGCGGCGCGAGGCGGAGCTTGGCGCGGTCCTTGGCGTAGACGAGCAGGAAGTCGGTGACGTTCACCGGGCCGGCGTTGATCGCCTTGTGGCCGGTGGGGGCGCTGCGCACGACGGTGACGGTGCTCACCCGGCTCTCACGCCCGAAGACCTCGTCCAAGAGCAGGGTGAGCGTGGCGAGCTCGGTGTCGTCGATCTCGGCGAAGAGGGCGCCGTCGTCGGCGAGGAGCTCCCGCGCGAGCGCGAGCCGCGGGCGCATGAAGCTCGCCCACTCGTGGGTCGAGCGCGCGTCGTCGTATTCGGCGAAGGCCCGGCCGGTGTTGAAGGGTGGATCGATGTAAATTGCACGAAATTGCCCGGCGCGCTCCGGGAGCATCGCCGTCATCGCGGCGAGGTTGTCGCCGTGGACGAGCAGGCTCTCGTGGGGGGCGGCGCCGTGGGTCCGGCCGTCCGCGCCGCGCGTCGGCGCCGCGCGTCGGCGCGCCCCGCCCACCGGCGGCCCCGCGGCGCGCTGGGGCCGAGGCGAGCGGCGCGAGCGGCGCGGCGAAGGCGGGGGCGGAGGCGGCACGGGGACCCATCCGGATCTACCCCCGCTGCCGTGCGCGGAAAAGGAAAACGAAGCTCCCGTGCTACGATGGACTCCCGTGCGCCCTGCCCTCGTCGCCCTCTCTTCGGCCGTCCCCCTTGTGGTGTGCTGCAGCGCGTTCTCGGCCGACGGGCCCGCGAGCGGCAGCGACGCTGGGGCCGGCGAGGGCGCCGCGGGCGACGCGGCGCCCTCCGACGCCAGCAGCGTCCGCGACGCAGGCGACGGCCTCGACGCGGCGCCGCTGAAGGACTGCGTCACGCACACGCTCGATTTCGAGACCACGGGCTACAGCTCGCCGTGGGTCGGGTCGGTGGGCCTCGTGCGGACCACCGAAGCGCCGCACGGCGGCGCCGCCGCCGGGCGCGTCAACAGCAAGCTGCCCGCGTACGTCCAGGCGGAGCTCGCGGACGGTCGCACGCACGTGGACGTCGACTATTGGATCCGGATCGCGACGGTCGCCGCGTACGCCGAGGTCGGCTGCCTCACCTACTTCCACGGCGGCTCGAGCACGCTGTCGCTCTTCCTGTCGTACGACGGCTCGGCGTACAACCTCGTCGCCGACAAAGCCGGCACCACCCTGAAGACCCAGAGCTTCACGAGCCTCACGGCCGGGTACGTCCACGCGACGACCCGCCTCGACCTCATCGGGACGACGCTCCACTACGAGTCGACGTTCGGCGACGTGAAGCTCTCCGGCTCGGCCGACGTCGGATCGTTCGTCGCCGAGGTCGCGGGGGTGCGCTGCGGGCTCACCTTCGCCGACGCGCAAGGCTCCGTCAGCGCCGACATCGACGACATTCGGCTGCGGGCGTGCAGGCGCTGAGCTGGCTCGTCGTCGCCGCGCTCGTCACGGGCTGCAAGGCGGCGGAGTCGCGACCCGACGAGGTCGCGCGCGCGCCGTCGGCCGCGCCGTCGACGAGCGCGCCCGCGCGGGCCGACGCGCCGTCGACGAGCGCGCCGGCGCGGAAGGCCGACGCGCCGTCGACCGCGGCAACGCCGAGCCCGAGCGGCGCCGCCGCCGTGAGCCCGTCCGCGCGCGCGGACGCGGGAGTCGCGTGGCAGCTCCGCTGCCTCGCCAAGCACTACGACGCGACCGTCGACGGCGACGCGCTCGTGACCAGCCGCGGCGAGCGCGTCCCCCTGCGCGCGCCTGGCGCGCGCACGCTCGACGAGCGGCTCGACTCCACCACCGCCGAGGACGTGTTCGCGCCGCGCTACTCCGTCGGCCCCGTCGCTCCGGTCACCGATCCCGGCGCCGACCCCGGGCGCTTCCGGCCCACGCCCGTCTTCCGCGCGGTCTACGGCGGGACGCCGGCCGAGGTCGAGCGCGGGCTCGTCGCCGTCGACTTCGTCGGCAAGAAGATCCGCGTGCACCGCCGCGCGCGCCCGGCGTTCGAGGCCGTGTCCGCCAAGCTCGCCGCCCTCGTCGCCGCGGACGCGTCCCTCGCGTCGTGGTTCGAGGGGATGGGTGGAACCTACAACTTTCGACCCATCGCCGGCACCGATCGCCTGAGCGCGCACTCGTTCGGCGTCGCCATCGATCTCGCCACCGCGCGGTCACACTACTGGCGCAACGACGGCGCGAAGCTGGTGTGGAAGAACCTCGTCCCCCAGAGCATCGTCGACGCGTTCGAGTCGAGCGGCTTCGTCTGGGGTGGGCGCTGGTACCACTACGACACGATGCACTTCGAGTGGCGCCCGGAGATCTTCGACCCCGCCTGCCGCCCCGACGGCTGACGCCGACCGCTCGCCCGAACGCGAGCGCCAAGCGCATCGTCGCGATGCCGTGCAAGACGGTTGCAGAGCTCCTCGGACAGCCGCGGACGAGCACGAGCACGAGAACGGACGGGAGGCGCGCTCGCTGATATAGACTCCGGCCGTGCAGCTCTGGCTCATGCGCCAATCCATCCCCGAGGGCGAAGCGAGCGGCGCCTCGCTCGCGACCGCCCACCTCTCGGCCGAGGGGCGCCGCGTCGTGCGCGCGCTCGGGACGCTGGTGAAGCGCGCCGAGTCGCCGGAGATCACGGCGGTGCTCACGAGCCCTCACCCCGCCTCGGTGCAGACGGCGGAGCTCTTCGCCGAGCGGGTGGACTACCTCGGCGTGGTGGAGGCCGTGCCCGCGCTCGCCGGGGGCGTGCCCGCCGAGGTCGTGATGCAGCCCATCCTCGCGCGGGGTGGCACGGTGCTCGTGGTCGCCGAGGAGCCGCTTTTGTCCGATCTCGGCGCGTTCGTGGTCTCGCGGCCGTCGTTCCCGCAGCTCATGCACGCGCAGATCTCGGTGCTCGAGGACCGAAAGCCCGCGTGGCGCCTCCGCCCTGGGGATCTCGCACGGCAGCTCCTCTTGCTCGCCTGACCCGAGCCGCCGCCGTCGGCTTCGTCACGATCGGGGCTTCGGCTACGATGAACGTTGGAATGACGCGATCGCGCCGGCCGTTCGAGGTAGGGACCATGAGGACGATGTGGGTGTCAGCCCTCCTTGCGCTCGCGAGCGCGGGGTGCACGACGACGTCGCCGTCGCCTGGCGCCACGCCCGCCGCGACGGCCGCCACCGCCGCGACCGCGGGGGGAGGGGAGGCGCCCGCCGTCGCGGTCACCGCGACCACGCCGTCGCCGCCGCCGCGCGTGCCCCCGTCCTCGGCGACCGCGGCTCCCGCCAAGGCGGCGCCGTCGTGGACGCGAGGCTACGCGTGGCTGGACGGCTCGGCGATCAAGAGCGCGGGCTCGCTCGAGGCGCGCTTCCCCACCGAGCCCGGCTTCACGCGGGTGAAGGTCGAGGACGGCTCGTTCCCGGCGTTCTTGCGCACCCTGCCCCTCGCCGAGCCGGGCGCGTCGGTGGTGTCCTTCCGCGGCGCGACCATCCTCGCCCCCGACGATCCCCGCCTCGCCGCGGTGGTCGCGATCGACGTCGGCGACAAGGACCTCCAGCAGTGCGCCGACTCGGTGATCCGGATGCACGCGGAGTGGCGGCGCGCGGTGGGGCGCGGCGACGTCTCGTACAAGAGCCTCTCCGGATTCCCCATGCCCTACGACCGCTACCGCCGCGGTGAGCGCTTCGTCCTCGCGGGCAAGGACCTCGCGTGGACCGGAGGCGGTCGGCCCGACGACTCGCGGGCGACCTTCCGCGGCTACCTCGACAACGTGTTCATGTGGGCGAACACGGTGGGCCTCGCGCGCGACGCCGCGAGGGTGCCGCGCGCCGACGTGCGCGCCGGCGACTTCTTCGTCCTCGGCGGCGCGCCGGGCCACGCGGTCATGATCCTCGACGTGGCGGTCGCCGAAGGCGGCAAGAAGCGCGCGCTCATCGGGCAAGGGTACATGCCCGCCCAGAGCTTCCACGTCATCCGCGCGGCCGACGGCTCGCCGTGGTTCTCGCTCGACGGCGACGAGGTGAAGACGCCGTTCTGGGCGCCGTTCCCCTGGGACTCGCTGCGCCGGCTCGACTGACTCCACGCTCGCCGCTCTCCGTCGGGCCGGTCGGCGCGCGCTTCTGACCCGACCTGCCGCATTCGCATGCAATATCAGCGGCTTGCGCAAATCGTGCGCGCGGGTGCCTGGCCCCGGGCCGCTGAGGGTACTGTCTACGCCTCGGGAGGTTCTCGATGCGTACGTTGGCGCTCGCGCTCGCTGGAGTGACGCTGGGGATGGCCGCGGTGCTCGCCGTCGCCTGCGGTGACGGCGGCGCCAACGGGCTCGGCGGTCGCTACGCCGCCTACGATCAGCCCGACGACGCCGGCGCGGGCGGAGGCGACCTCGACGGATCCGATGGCATCAACCGCTCGGGCAACGGCGCGGGCACCGGCGCGGCCACGGGGCTGCCCTGCGACGTCCAGCAGCTCCTCGAGAACCGCTGCATCGGCTGCCACCTCGGGCCCTCTCCGGTGGCGCTCCTCACCTACGAGGATCTCACCAAGCCCTCGGCCGCGGACCCTGCGAAGAACAACGCGCAACGCTCGCTCGAGCGCATGCAGTCGGCCGCGTCGCCCATGCCCCCGAAGCCGGCCGAGGCGCCCACCGCCGCCGAGATCGGCGTCCTCCAAGCCTGGGTGACGGCGGGGACGCCCAAGGGCGCGACCTGCACGCCGTCGGCCGACGGCGGCGCTGGGGACGGCGGCGCGGCGACGAACCCCTACAACACGCCCGTCCAGTGCTCGAGCAAGACGATGTGGAACAAGGGCAACGAGGGATCGTCGCAGATGCGCCCCGGCGGCGCGTGCGCGACGTGCCACTCGATGCGCGGCGGCCCCGCCTACACCGTCGCCGGCACCGTCTATCCCACCGCGCACGAGCCGAACGACTGCAACGGCTCGCCGGGTCCGCTCACCGTGGTCGTCACCGACAAGAACGGCGTGGTCACCAACCTGAACGTGAACGCGGTCGGCAACTTCTCCACCCGCGCCAACATCGCCGCGCCCTTCAAGGTGAAGGTCACGAACGGCACGAAGGAGCGCGTCATGGTCGGCGCCCTCACCGCGGGCGACTGCAACACCTGCCACACCGAGGCCGGCGTGAACGGCGCGCCGGGCCGCGTCATGGCGCCCTGACGAGCGGGCGGCGCGCTCGTTCTGCGACGGCGCGCACCGAATTCGCGCCTCGGCAGCCCGCCCGCGGGCGGGCTCGCGACGAAATCGCTGGCGAAATGGCGCCCGCCGCGCCTCCGCCGCGGCGTTGGCACTCGGCGTGCTTCGTCGAAGGGCATGGACCTCGCACGGCTCAAGCCGCTTGGAGCTCGCGCTGCGCTCGGAGCCCTCTTCGTGCTCGCGGGCTTCTCCAAGCTCGTCGCCCCCGACGCCACCGCGGCGGTGTTCGCGTCTCACGGCATCGTCGATCCCGTCGTGCTCGGCGCCGTCGTCGGCGCGCTCGAGATCGGCGCTGGCGTGATGCTCATGTGGGGGATCTGGCAGCGCAAGGTCGCGCTCGTCTTGATGGCCTGCGTGGCCGTGCTCGCGGTGGTGTTCCACTCGCCCTTGGCGCTGGGCGGCGTCGCCGGTCGCATGCACGTGCTCGACCTCGCCCTCGACGTGCTCGTCATCTTCGGGCTGTGGCGCGTCGCCACCATGGCCGCGCCGCCGGTGCCCGCCCCGAAGGCGAGCTGAGGATCAGGGCAGCGGCTCGACGGGGCCGCGCACCCACCCCTCGCTGAGGCGGTGGTAGTTGGCCTCGCCGCCCATGCCGCCCATGACGCTGGCGAGCCCCCACTGCAGCCGGTTCACGAAGGTGAAGTCGGGCGGGGCGCGCGGGGGCTTCGGGAGGTTCGGGAACGTCTCTCCCTCGACCTTGCGCTGGTGCATGATGCTCTTCGTCCCGCGCACGAGGAAGGCGATGGTCTCGCGCGCGCCCTCCTTCGTGCTCTTGTGCACGTAGTCGCGCACGAGCGGCTCGAGGAGGAGCTTCGTGTAGTCGATGTAGAGATCGTACGTCTCTTTGTCCTCCGGGTCGTAGCCGAGGACCTCGATGCACGCGCGGTGGAACTCCTCCCAGTTCTCGTCCATCGCCGCCGTCACGTAGCGCTTGATGCCGTAGACGAGCTCGGGGGGCAGGAGCTTGCGGCAGCCGAAGTCGAGGAAGGCGACCCTCGCGCCGCCGAGGAAGCGGTAGTTGCCGGGGTGGGGGTCGGCGTAGAGCAGGCCGTGCACGAGCAGCGGCTTGAACATGAACCGCCAGATCGTCTCGCTCGCGGCGTTGCGCTCCTCCTGGCCCGCGCGCTCGCAGAACGCGGCGTAGCTCTCGCCGACGATGAGCTCGCTCGTGAGCACGCGCTTGGTGGTGAGCGAGTGGTGCACGCGGGGGACGACGATGTCGGGGCAGTCGGCGTGGACGCGCCGGAAGAGATCCTGCGTCTCGGCCTCGCCGCGGTAGTCGAGCTCGGCGAGGAAGACGGCCTTGATCTCCTCGAGGGTCTCCTTCGTCTGGTACTTGCGGCCGACGGGCGCGATCATCGACTCGAGGAGCGAGATGCTCTTCAGGTCGTTCTCGATCGCCTTGTCGATCCCCGGGTACTGGACCTTCACCGCGACGCGATCGCCGCCCTGGGTCGTCGCCCGGTGCACCTGGCCGACGCTGGCGGCGGCGAAGGGCTCGGCCTCGAACTCGGCGAAGATCTGCTCCGGCGGGGCGCCGAGGTCCTCGGTGATGACCTTGCGGGCGGCCTCGGGCGAGAGCGGCGGCGCCTTGGCCTGGAGCTTCTTCAGCGTCTCCTGGAACTTGTCCTCGTAGCCGGGAGGGGCGAGGCCGTCGATGTACGACGCCATCTGGCCGAGCTTGAGCGGCAGCCCCTTCATCTCGCCGAGCGTCTTGAGCATCGCCTCGGCGGTCTTCTTCGCGTTCTCGGCGAGCTTCTCCTGCGCCTCGCGCTCCTCCTCGACCGTGCGCTTGCCGCCGAGCGCCTTCTTCACCGCCTCGCTCGCCATCGGGATCGCCCGAGGCGCGAGCGCGGTGAGGCGCGCGAGCCGCCCCAGACGCGAGGTCGGGGGAGCGTGCGGCGGGTCGTCTTTGCGCTGCCGGTCGTCGGCCATGTGCCCCTACACTATGCCACGTGCTGCCGTCGATCGAGTCACTCCGTTGCTTCGTGGCGGCGGCCAAGCTGCTGAATTTCCGCGCAGCCTCGCGGTCGGTCGCCCTCACCCCGGCGGCATTTGGCCAGAGGATCAAGCAGCTCGAGGATCTCTTCGGGGCCAAGCTCTTCCTTCGCACGACGCGCTCGGTCCAGCTCACCGAGGCGGGGCTCGCCCTCGTGCCGCTCGCGGAGCGGACGCTGCAGGCCGCGAGCGAGTGCGTCCGGGTGGGCAAACACGCCGGCCTCGCGCCGATGGACCTCGTCGTCGGCACGCGCCACGAGCTCGGCCTCTCGTGGGTGCTCCCGCAGGTCGACGCGCTCACCGCGGCGATGCCGTACCTGCAGATCCACCTGTATTTCGGCTCCGGCTCGGACCTCCTCCTGCGGGTGCGATCGATGGCGATCGACTGCGCCATCACCTCGTCGCTCCTCGCCGAGCCCAAGCTCGACGCGGTGCGCCTCCACCGCGAGGACTACGTCTTCGTGGGCGCGGCCTCGCTCCTCGCCGAGCGCCCCCTGAAGGCGCCGGCCCACGCCGCCCACCACCACCTGGTCGACACCGACGTGTCGCTCCCGCTCTACCGGTATTTCCGGGAGGCGCCGGCGGGCCCGGGGCAGTCGCTCCGCTTCGCGCGGGTGGTGGCGATGGGGACGATCGAGGCGATCCGGCAGCGCGTCCTCTCGGGGGCGGGCGTCGCCGTGCTCCCGCTCTATCTCGTGAGGGATGATCTGCGGTCGGGGGCGCTCAGGCGCGTCTTCCCCAAGGTGGCGCTGCTCCACGACTACTTCCGCCTCGTCTTCCGCGCCGACGACCCGCGCCGCACCATCTTCGAGGCGGTCGCCGCGAAGCTCGCCGAGACCCCGCTGCGGTGACGCTGCTCCGGCGCGTCGCCCGCTCGCGCGCGCCCTTCGCGCGCCGCGCCGCGGCGGAAGGGCTCGCTCGGGCCCGACGGGCCACGGCGATGACGGTTTCGCCTGGCCTTGGTAACGTTCGATCGACGGGGAAGACCGCGCTAACACCGCGACCGTTTGCATTGATCTCGTCCGAGATCTCGTCGTTGGCGCCTGCGGTGCGTGCTCAAAGCCGGGAGGCTGTTCCGCGCGCGCCTCGGCGCCGCCTCGACCTCTCGAACGATCTCAACGCAACCGGTC
>JAEUKG010001142.1 GCA_016794325.1 Myxococcales bacterium
GGCGTCCGGGATCGCGCGGTCCTCGACCATGACGACGTCGGGGGCGGGCATGCTCACCTTGATCACGGCGCGCGCGAGGCCCTTCTCCAGCTCGCGCTGCCGGCCGTGGGCGAAATCCGCGCGGTCCTTGCGCGCCTGCGCGATGGCGCGAAGCTCCGCCTCTTTGTATTCGACCCAGGCGTACCAGGTCGCGCCGATCTTCTCGTAGCAGAAGGCCAGGTTGAGCTGCGTGCCGAGCTGGGTGTCGAGCTTCAGGCTCGACTCGAACTTCTTGCACGCGTCGGCGTACTTCTGCTGGGCCATGAGCTCCTGGCCCTCGCGGAAGTAGCGGTCGGCGTCGCTCCCCTCCGCCCCGGCGTCGCCGGCGCTCGCTCCCAGCGCCGCGACGACGAGACCGGCGAGGACCCACCCCGAGACCCGGCGGCGTCTACCTTCGGCCATGCAGGACGGGGTCGAGCTCGACCCGGGTCGGGCCAGCGGGGGTCGTGGGCGGAGGCGCAGGCTTGCTGGCCGGCGCGACCGAGGCGCGCGGGCGCCCGGGCGACGTCGCCGCGGGGGCGCTCGATCGCGCGGGCGACGGGCCGCTCGCCTCGACGATGCCGGTCGAGATCGATGCCGGCGCCATCGGCACGCCCGTCTGGACGGGGGTGGCGACGGTGGCGACGGTGGATGGCGGCGTCACCGCGACCGGATCGGCGGTGACGGCCGGCGGCGGCGACGCGGCGCTCGTGTCGTCGACCTCCTCGCGCTGTTGCATCCGGCTGCGCACGAGGAGACCCGCGCCGAGGATCGCCACCGCCGCGGCGACGCCGCCGACGACGGCGAGCCAGACGCGGGGCCTCGGCTCGGCGGGCACGAACGCCTTCTTGCCGATGACCGTGGCGGCGGTGGGCGAAAAATCCGGCGCGAGGCTGTCGTGTTTGCTCGGGCCCCCCGGGGGCGGCGAGCCGGGGCGCACGCTGATGGGCCGCGGGGTGCTGATGACCCCCGAGGTGAGCCCGGCGCCGAGCAGCACCCGGTTCGACGAGACCGCGGACACCGGCTCGTCGCCGCGCGCGAGGATGGACGCGATGCGGTCCTGCGACTTCACCCACGCGCCCGACCCGAAGGGCGTGAGCTCGCGCGCGAGTTCGGCGACGTCCTGGAAACGCCGATCGCGGTCCTTCGCCAGGCACCGGAGGATGACCTTCTCGAGGCCGTCGGGGACGCCCGCCACTTGCGCGCGGATCGACGGGACGTCACGCTCGAGGATCTGCGCGAACGTCTCCTGGATCTCGGTGCCGAAGAACGGGAGCTTGCCGGTGAGCAGCTCGTACATCACGACGCCGATCGACCAGATGTCGGTGCGCAGATCGACGGTCTTCGGGCTCCGGACCTGCTCCGGCGACATGTACGGCGGCGATCCGAGGACCGAGCCTGCGCCGGTGTAGCTCTGCTGGGCGACCGAGAAATCGAGCGACTTCGACACGCCGAAGTCGAGGATCTTCAGCACCTCCTTGCCGTCGGCGAGCCGGGCGACGAAGAGGTTCGACGGCTTGAGGTCGCGATGGACGATCCCCCGCGCGTGCGCTTGGGAGATGCCCTCGAGCGCCTGGAGGGTGTAGTCGACGACCTGCCACCGCGGGAGCTGGCCCTTCTGGGCCAGCACCTGGTTGAGGTCGATGCCCTCCAGGTACTCCATGACGATGAACGGCAGGCCGTTTTCGCCGATGTCGACGTCGATGACGCGGGCGACGTGCTCGCCCCCGAGCCGGGAC
>JAEUKG010001164.1 GCA_016794325.1 Myxococcales bacterium
CGAGGAGCTTCTCCAGCACGAGCTTCATCTAGGCGACCGCGCGCGCCCGGTGCGAGACCTCGTTCTTCGCCGCGTCGCCGAGCTCGGCCATGGTGCGGTCGGTGCCCGCGACCAAGAACAACGGATCGTAGCCGAAGCCGCCCGATCCCCGAGGGTTGCGGATGACGCTCCCCTCGCACGAGCCGCTCACCACGTGGGGCGCGCCCTCGTTGGAGTAGGGGTCGACGAGGGCGAGCACGCAGCGGAAGCGCGCGGTGAACGTCTCACGGTCTCGCTCGGGCTCCGACAGCGCGTCGAGGGCGTGGATGAGCGCGGCGTTGTTCTCGGCGTCGGTGGCCCGAGCGCTCGCGAAGCGCGCCGAGTGGACGCCGGGCGCGCCGTGCAGAGCGTCGACCTCGAGCCCGGAGTCGTCGGCGAGGGTGAGCATCATCGTCGCGTGCGCGATGACGGTCGCCTTCTTGACCGCGTTCTCCTCGAAGGTGACTCCGTCCTCCTCCACCTCGAGCGGACGGCGGAGCACGTCGGCGTACGCCACGAGCTCGATCGGGAGGCCAGCGAGGAGCTGGCCGAGCTCGTGGAGCTTGCCGCGGTTCTTGGTTGCGACGACGACCGTGTGGACCATGCGCGCCTCCCTCGGGTCAGATGACGAGCTTCGAGAGGTCGACGCCCGCGCCCGCGAGCGCGCGCTCCTGGCGCGACACGAGCTCCGCCACTCCCGCGAGCCCGAGGTCGATCATCCGATCGACGTCCCGGCGCGGGATGGGCGCGCCCTCGGCCGTCCCCTGCACTTCGACGATGGCGCCCGACTTCGTCGCCACGAGGTTGAGGTCGACCTCGGCGGCGGAGTCCTCGAGATAGACGAGGTCGAGCCGGAGGTCGTCTTTGACGTAACCCACGCTCGTCGCGGCGACGGCCTCGCGCAGGACGCGCTCCGGGATCGTCTGCGATTTCACGAGTTTGGCGAGCGCGAGCGCGAGCGCGACGAACCCCCCGGTGATCGAGGCGGTGCGGGTGCCGCCGTCGGCCTCGAGCACGTCGCAGTCGACGGTGATCTGGCGCTCGCCGAGCGCCTTGAGGTCGACCGCCGCCCGGAGCGCGCGGCCGATGAGCCGCTGGATCTCCTGCGTCCGGCCGCTCGGCGCCTTGCCTCGCCCGTCGCGGGACTCGCGGCGCTCGGGGTTCGAGCGCGGGTGCATCTGGTACTCCGCCGTGACCCAGCCCTTGCCCTTGCCCTCGAGGAACGGCGGGACCTTCGGGTCGACCGAGGCGGTGCAGAGCACGACGGTGGAGCCGGCGCGGTAGAGGACCGAGCCCTCCGCCATCCGGTGGAAGCCCACCACCATCTCCACGGGCCTGAGAGCGTCGAGCGTTCGTCCGTCGGGGCGCATGGGGCCGTGTTCTACCACGAATCCCGGGGATCCGCGGCAGGCTGCCGGCCCCAGGCGCGCGAGGCGCCGCGGGCGGGCGCCGGCCACGCCCGGAGCTCAGCGCGGAGCGCCCGCGCCGAGCACCGCGGACGCGCGCGCCGGCGCGATCGGCAGCGCGAGCTCGAACGTCGTGCCGCCCCCCTCGCGCGGCTCGCAGGTGAGCGAGCCGCCGTGGGCCTCGAGGATCTGACGGGTGATCGCGAGCCCGAGCCCCGTGCCTTCGCCCTTGGTGGAGAAGAACGGGTCGAACACCCGCGCCCGTATCTCTTCAGGGATACCCCCGCCGCGGTCCTGGACGGCGACGACCACGCTCATGCCGTCGGCCCGGGCGACGACGTCGATGGTCCCGCCGTCCGGCATCGCCTCACGGGCGTTGCGGAGGAGGTTCAGCAGCGCCTGGCGGATCTGCGCGTCGTCGAAGAGCACCGGCGGGAGGGGGTCGTCGACGGTGACGGCGAGGGTGCAGCCGGCGCGGGTGGCCTCCGGCGTCGAGAACGCGACGACCTCGCGGACCACCGCCGCGATGTCGTCGGCCTCCATCCGCGGCTGCGGAAGGCGGGCGACGCGGAGGTACTCCTCCGAGAGGTGCTCGAGGCGCTGCACCTCCCGCGTGATCGAGCCGAGGAGGCCGCGCGCCTCGGCGGACGCGTTCGCCGACGCGAGGTCCTCCTCGAGCAGCTCGATGTTGAGGCCGATCGACGACAGCGGGTTGCGGATCTCGTGGGTGACGTGGGCGGCCATCTTCCCAATCGCGGCGAGGCGCTCGTTGGCGACGGCGCGCGACTGGGCGCGAGCGACCGCGCCGACCATGCGCTCGAACGCGACCGAGAGCTGGCCGATCTCGTCGTCGGTCGTGAGCGGCGGCTGCGCGGTGAGGTCGCCGCGGGCCACCGCCTGCGCGCGCTCGGTCATGCGGGCGAGGGGCTGCAGGAGCCGGCGGGTGTGGATCGACACCGCGATCCCGAGCGCGAGGGTGAAGCCCGCGAGCCCGACGAGCTGCCAGATCGCGCGCTGCTCGCGGCGCTCGGCGTCGGCGCCGACCTGGTTCATCCGCGCGGCCACCCGATCCGAGAGCGCGCGCAGGCGCTTGTTGCACTCGATCTCCATCGGACCGACGGCGAGGAGCACGCGGTTGACGGCGTCGGCGTCGCCGCGGTCGAGCGCCGCCCAGAGCGCGTCGAACTCGGCGCGCTCGTCCTTGAGCTGGCCCTCGATCGCGTCGAGCTCCCCCGCGAGCGAGAGAGCGAGATCGCGGGTCTCCTCGCCGCCGTAGTTGTAGAGCTCGCTCGTCACCGCGGCGCGGGCGTCGGCGAAGGTCGCCCGCCGCACCTTCACCAGCGTCTCGATGACGAGGCGGGTCGAGGGGTCGCGCTCGCCGGGAGACTTCTCGACGAGCGTCGTCAACGTGGTCTGCACCGCGCGCAGCTCGCCGAGCTCCAGCGCGACCGGGACGTACCCGCGCGCGAGCTCCTCGCTGTCTTTCGCGGCCTTTCGCTGGGCGACGACGCTGAAGCCGACGGTGATCGCGAACGCGACGAGCGCGACCGCGAACGAGACGAGGACGCGCGTGGCGAGCGAGCGCTGGGCCGTGACCGGAGGGGGCACGGACGTGCGCGCGGTCACGCGCCGAGCCCCCTCGCGAGCCAGGTGACGAGATCCGACGCCTCGGCGCCCGCGTTCCGGAGCATGCGCAGGCT